>NZ_JBHHMI010000083.1:0-470 GCF_042136365.1 Paenibacillus enshidis
GGGGGTTGGAGGTTCGGGGGGCCTAGGGGAAGGAATAAAGAGAAGCGAGAAACGAGATACGAGATACGAAAAAAAGAGGCAGCTCAAGTGGGATGTTCGGCTTGAAACGGGAACACATGTTTGGTATAATGAAAAAAAGAACTTATGTTCGTGGATTATGGATTATGGATTCGGAGGCGAGCAGACATGGAAGTCCAAGCGGAAACGGAACTTCAACCCTTTAGTAGTCGTTATCACAACGAGCAGGCCTGTATGGAGGCATTGATCGTGATGAAGTGGCCGAACGGCTTCGTCTGCCCGCGCTGCGCTCACACCCGCTGCAGTCGTCTGACATCCCGGCGCATCCCCATGTTCGAGTGCGCCAGGTGTGCGCATCAAACGTCGGCTTTGGTTGGCACGATTTTTGAACGAACTCATCTCCCCTTGACCAAGTGGTTCCAGGCGCTGGAGTTGTTCCTGCTCCCCGACGG
>NZ_JBHHMI010000084.1:0-455 GCF_042136365.1 Paenibacillus enshidis
GCTCCCGTTTCTCCTGTCGCTCCGGTAGCTCCTGTTTCACCCGTTGCTCCGGTAGCTCCCGTTTCTCCCGTCGCTCCGGTGGCTCCTGTTTCGCCTGTCGCTCCGGTAGCTCCTGTTTCGCCTGTCGCTCCGGTAGCCCCTGTTTCGCCTGTCGCTCCGGTAGCCCCTGTTTCACCCGTTGCTCCCGTAGCTCCCGTTTCACCCGTTGCTCCCGTAGCTCCCGTTTCACCCGTTGCTCCGGTGGCCCCTGTGTCACCTGTTACTCCGGTGGCCCCTGTTTCGCCTGTCGCTCCCGTAGCTCCTGCTTCGCCTGTCGCTCCCGTAGCTCCTGCTTCGCCTGTCGCTCCCGTAGCTCCTGCTTCGCCTGTTGCTCCCGTAGCTCCCGTTTCTCCTGTCGCTCCGGTAGCTCCTGTTTCACCCGTTGCTCCGGTAGCTCCCGTTTCTCCCGTCGCTCC
>NZ_JBHHMI010000085.1:0-453 GCF_042136365.1 Paenibacillus enshidis
TGATACTCGCTTTTCAGGAGCTTTGCACGATTATCCCGTTGGATCAGGTACAGAAAAACAGAAAACCGGGAACCGAAGATACACTTTAGGCACGTTAAAGTAAATGGAGAAGCAGATCGGTTCGAGGTCATGAGACGTTCTTAGGAGAAAGCAGAGCGTGTAGGTAATGTGAAACCGACCGAAAGAGCAGGAGAGCGCGGAGCAATGCACCGAAAACATAAAAAGACCCTGATCCTCGTTGCCGCTTGAACCTGAATTTTTCCGCTGTCCTTGTTCATGCTAATCCACATCGTTCAAACAACGCTCATCATGCTCACCTTTCCTCGTTCAAGCCCTGCGATCAGGACGCAGCCGCAAGAGGCTGAACCGGTTGGCATGCAATCAGTCGGCGGTAAGGGATCGCCGGAATCGCCACGGCCATGTACAGCAACTTCTGCCACATCGTTCCTTCCG
>NZ_JBHHMI010000086.1:0-443 GCF_042136365.1 Paenibacillus enshidis
TCGATCAGCATCAGACGTTCGTGTAAATCCATCAGGATGCTTGTCTGCTCTTGCGGCTGCAGATGTTGATCCCATTGTAACCTTTTATCGCTCTGAAGCTGCTGCAGTACCTCTTCTTCCAGCGACTGCAGCTTCACTCCCTGATTGTTGCATTTTATATCGCTGTCAGGCAGCACTTTGCGGCATGGCATGATGAGTAACGTGCCGTTTTTCCTTTTGTGAATCTCAAGCTTTCTTCCGCAAATCCCGCAGAATAACAGGTCTTTGAGCAGGGTGGTTCCCGTTTTATCTGCTGGTCTCTCGCGGGTGAAAGGGTCTGCCCCCCCCGTTCCATTTTGTACCAGTTAGCTCGTTCCCACTCTTCTACTGGAATGATCGCGGGATGGGCATCTTCCGTGACGATCGTCTCCACGATCTGATACCGGTACACCTGGCCTTTCTTG
>NZ_JBHHMI010000087.1:0-414 GCF_042136365.1 Paenibacillus enshidis
TCCCTGATAGCTCAGTTGGTAGAGCACTCGACTGTTAATCGAGTTGTCACAGGTTCGAGTCCTGTTCGGGGAGCCATTTTGCAGATTACTGATTTTACTATATATAAAGTTGGCGGCGTAGCTCAGCTGGCTAGAGCGTACGGTTCATACCCGTGAGGTCGGGGGTTCGATCCCCTCCGCCGCTACTCGGAGAGATACCCAAGTGGCTCAAGGGGACCCTCTGCTAAGGGGTTAGACTGCGTAAGCGGTGCGAGGGTTCGAATCCCTCTCTCTCCGCCAACTCGTTTGAAGACAGGTTTGATCTGTTTAATATATAGAATTAGTGTCTTATGAATAAGGCCCGTTGGTCAAGGGGTTAAGACACCTCCCTTTCACGGAGGTAACAGGGGTTCGAATCCCCTACGGGTCATATGG
>NZ_JBHHMI010000088.1:0-413 GCF_042136365.1 Paenibacillus enshidis
TGGCAAAATATTTATCTTTATGATCCATATGAACATGGTAAGGGGCCACTAGATTTACTTGGTGGTGCGGTTGTTAAATTTGACATAAGTCGGAACATACTTTAAACGTTCAGATTATCTAGAATAAATTAAAGCCTCTAAGACCTTTATACTTTGGTCTTAGAGGCTTTATTTTTAAATTAACTGGCGAGCTCAAGTCGTTATGCAATTTTAAGCTGGTGAAGCAATCGATTAAGTAGATAAATGGAGTACCTTGTTAGCGGTCCAGTGACTGGAAGCATTATCGTTGCCATGAGTAAAGCATAAGGGATTAAGAATTGCGGATCCGTTATCCAACTACCAAAATCAAGGTAGCTTCTGATTACGGTTCCTACCGTATTGATAAGAAAAACGCAAATCCAAGCTATGATTAC
>NZ_JBHHMI010000009.1:0-199516 GCF_042136365.1 Paenibacillus enshidis
ACGCGGGCAGACGAAGCCGTTCGGCCACTTCATCGCGATCAATGCCTCCATACAGGCCTGCTCGTTGTGATAACGACGGCTAAAGGGTTGAAGTTCCGTTTCCGCTTGGACTCCCATGTCTGCTCGCCTCCGAATCCATAATCCATAATCCATAATCCATAATCCATAATCCATAATCCATAATCCATAATCCATAATCCATAATCCATAATCCATAATCCACGAACATAAGTTCTTTTTCTCATTATACCAAACATACGTTCCTGTTTCAAGCCGAACATCCCACTTGAGCTGCCTCTTTTTTTCTTTTCTCTTTTCTCTTTTCTCTTTTCTCGTTTCTCGTTTCTCTTTATTCCTTCCCCCAGGCCCCAACCCTCCGCATTCTGATCAAAAGGGATAATCGTGCAAGGCTGTATGGAGAGGCACCAAGCACGGGGCATTAGGCATTAGGCAACGGACACCACCCTATAGACACCCATCTCACTCTGGCTACTAGACTCTGAGGGGGGAGAATCCCCTTCTTGCAAGAAAGCTAGCAAAAAAGCTGTCTGCTTTGATTCAGCGTCACTCCAGCAGTGGATCTCCGTTTTGCCCAGTTACATCAAGGCCTGTTTGCCGATTTCATGCTGCGAAAGTTGAGTAACTTATAAGTGTGGGGATGCACGCAGCAGCGGAGAGAACGAAGCAATTCCGGATAAAGCGGAGCGGTCGCCTTTGTCCCCGAGTTAGTCACTCCGCCACGGTCTTCCGTGCATTGGATGGTGTTCGTTCAAAGGTGATCGGCGCTTTGCGGTTGATCATCCGCTTGAGGTCTCCCGTCATTTCTTCCTTCAGCTTGCGAAGCAATTCCTCCTCGCCGATGCCCTGCTTTTGCGCTATTTCAGCTATAGACTTTCCTTTGCGTATTTCCGTTTCCAGCTGTGTCGGGGTCAGGCTCAGGATGCGGGCCACTGCTGCGCGGTCGACTCCTACTCTCCAGCCCCTGCCCCACGGTCTATGAAAACCGTGCAGCTCCCGCAGCGGCTTGTTCACCGCCTGCTTGATCCAGGCTTCCCCAAGAGCCCTGCGGGCTTTGGCTTCTTCGGCCGTCAGCAGCCCCTGCTTGACAAGCTCGTCCACACGGGCATTGAGCACAGGCACCAGCTTGGCAACAAGCTGCTCCTCCGACCAGCCCTGACGCTTCTTCGCGATTTCCGCCAACGTGCTTCCCTTATCCATTTCAGCGGACAGCTCCTGTGGAGTGATGCCCAGCAGCTTGGCAACCTCGTTCATGAAATACCAGTGTGATCCTTTCTGCTCAGGAGCGTTCTTTTCTCCTGGGGCCATCTTTACTTCCGGGGCCGTCTTTTCCTTGCGAACATCATGAGGCGGGTGCACCTCTGAAGCATGAACTGATGTCAGTGGGTCCGCACACATCAAGAGGGCTGCCATACTCGCAGATCCGCATATGTACATAAATTTGTTCATTCTTTTTTCGCATCCTTCCAGTTATTTTCACTTTATTTTCCCGCAATTTCTTTAAAACTTTGTCATATATTGAGCAATTTCGCTTCTTCGGTTGTCTTATTATGGGAGTTAACCATGAATAATATGCGGTTTTGACGAAAACCATCTCTTGCAGTCAGACAGGACAAGGATTAAGATGCTAATAACAAGCAGAAATGACGCTAAAAATTGATGTTATCCGGATGGTGGGGAAATGGAATGGTACATAAGGTACAGGCATGAGCTTGAGCAGGTTTTTGCTGAAGCGGAGAAGCGGATTTCCCTGTTTCCCTCCCCTTTGAATACGATGGGGCAGGAATACGAAGCACAATTCAACCCGCTGCTGGAGAACAGCACCCGCAATTATATCTGCTATCTGCTCCCGTTTTGGGTCAATGAGATGGCCGGTTTGCAGCCTGAAATGGTTCGCCGGTTGTCTCTGGGCAACGTATATATCATGTTAGCCTTTTTACTGCAGGATGATGTGATGGATACAGGTCCAGGCGACTGGAGAAGCCGTCTGGCTCTGGCACAATTGTTTCTGGCCGAGAGCATGGACATATACCGGGGACTGTTTCCGGCCGACTCTCCCTTTTGGGATTATTACAGGCTCTATGTCGGTGAATGGGCATCAAGCGTAGCCCAAGAGGGCGATAGAGACGATTTTCAGGAGAACCGATCCGGTATTTCCGGCAAAGCAAGCCCGCTTAAACTGGCAGGTACCGGAGCACTGCTGCTTTCGCGGCAGGAGCATCACATTCCTACAGTCACTGATATGACGGATCAGGCGCTATTGGTACTGCAAATGGCCGACGATTGGGCGGATTGGAGAGAGGATCTGCATGAAGGCAGCTACAACTGTCTTTTGTCTTTCATCAGTGCCGAACAGGAGGTCGGGTATATGCAAGGAATCCACGCAGAACACATTGAAGAGGCTGTTTATACCCGAAACGCATTAAGCCGTTACGCCGCCGCTGCGGCCGATCTGGCACACACCCTTGCTGAGCAGAATCCGGCCATCCCCGGTCTGACAAGCTTTGCCATTGGCGTAGCGGAGGGTCTGGTTCAGGCTGCGGCTTACATTGCCAGAGAAAAACAGCACCTGCTGAGCGGAGGACTGCAGTACCTGTTAGACCGTAGGGTAGGTACTTCCTAACCGCTTCACCAAACTATATCTTGAAGAAAGGATGATAAAAATGTCTGTAGAACTTGCCGCACAAAACCAGCTCATTCAAAAAGCATGGGAGGATCAGGCTTTCCGTGAAAAGCTGATGGAGGATCCAAAAGCCGCCATCCGTGAACTGCTCGGGGTCGTCATTCCCGATCATATTCAGCTGAAAACTGTACAAGAAACTCCTGAGCAGCTGTATCTGGTTATTCCGCCTGCTCCTGCCCGGATGATTCCAGCCGCTACTCAGCCAGAATTCAGGTGGTAAAAAGAAATCCACCAAATGCTGTAAGCTAACAAAGGGTACTCCCCAGCCCGTCAGGCCAAGGAGTACCCTGCTTGCTATTATGTTATATCAGCCTCTGAATTACGATTCGGGGGCAGAATCGGAGCTCGCAGCAGGAAAACGGACCGTTGCTTCCGTACCTATTCCCTTCGCGCTCGTAAAGGTGATCCGTCCATCCATGGCCTCTATGATCCGGAAGGTAACCATCATGCCAAGACCCGTGCCCTTCGTTTTATTTGAGAAATAAGGCTCCCCAAGTCTGATCAGCGTCTGGGCATCCATTCCTTCTCCGTTATCGCGAATATGTATGTACACCTCATCCCCCGAACTGTAGGCTCGAATATGAATCTGTCCTTCATCCCGCAAAGCTTCGATGCTGTTTTTGATAACATTGATAAAAGCCTGCTTGAATTTGGAGGAGTTGCCTTTAATGGCGAGCCCCTCAGGTATTTCCATGGATATTTTGCCGCCCTGCAAGTTGGCCATCGGGCTGATAATACCTTCAATATGTCTGAATTCATCGTCAATATGCAAAATTTTGGTCTGCTCGAATTCCGGTTTGGCAAAGGTGAGGAAATCGGTAATGATGTTGGAGGCCCTGTCCAGCTCTTCAAGCGCGATCTTCAAATAGTCCTTGTTCTTGCCCTCCTCCTCCTTGCTGCTGAGCAGTTGCAGGAATCCTCTGGTAACCTGAAGCGGATTACGCACCTCGTGCGCCACCGAAGCGGCCAGATCACTGATGATCTCCATCTTCTCCGACCGCTGCAGCTCATTATTGAACATTTCCAGCTCCTGTGAGTACTGCACAACTTGCCTGTGCTTTTCAGCAAGCCTTCTGCCGAGAATCGTAATGACTGAAATGACAAAACCGATGACTCCCCACTTCCAAAGAAACAGATTGTAATGCCCCTGCCGGATATAAAACCAAAACAGCTCGCTTACGGAAGTGACTGCAAAACAGGCAAAGCCGACTGATAAAATGATCGCCTCACGGTCTCCCTTCCAGGCCCTTTTAAGACTGGCCACCATCAGACAAATAAGCAAGGCCATCAGCTGCAGTCCAAGCAATGTTACGCTTACACCATAATACAGCCAGTAGTAACGGTCCATCGTCAGCCAATTTACAATCATGATCAGAAAGCAGGCAATCGAATAGAACGTAAGCCATTTCCGAAAACGGCGAATATACACAATATCCCCAAGTATTTGCTCGAAAAATAAAGCCAATGACGGTGGCAGCAAAAATAAGGCCATATCAAAAAGGATCAAATACATTTCCCCGTATTCTCTGTAAAACGTAAACAGGAAAGGCGGATAGGTAACAACCAGGACTCCGATCGCCATAATAACAGTACAAAGAGACAGCCATACGGAACGGTTCGGTTGGAACAGGAAAATAGAGCAAATCGCAAGCGTCAGCGCTATTAAAATAAAGGCGCTTCCCAGGATAACGTCAAATACATCCTTGCGAATCATGATGCCCAGCAGCTCACGCTGTTCCCCAGTCATCACTTCACCGCTAATTCCCAACCGGTCCAGCCGACTGTCGGCCCAAATATATAGCCTTTTCCCGCTGTCCTCACGTTCCAATGGCAGCAGTATTTTATTCTGCTCATAGTTATAGGACCGGAAGGATTCATATACAATAATCCCGTCCTTGTATATGATGACATGCTTGCCGTATATGTTCTCCAGCAGAATGGCCGGCGTCTCGGCTGTCAACTCCGGAAGAACCATACGGATCCATGCAGAAGAAGAGCCTGACGGCTTGTTGCCTGCCACCTCATTAGAACCTATCGTCTCCCACTCTTCTTGATCCGAAGGCGGCGCTGGAAGGCTGCCTTCCTGTCGGGCAGTGTCCCACAGCATATCCCATTTGGTTATGGTCTGTACGTTCGACACCACTCTGGAGGCGGAAGCAGGAGAAGCTGCTGCGGCTGCCAGCAGCAACAGAATCCAGAAAACCGCCGCAATTTTGGGCATGTATTTCATATGTATAGCACCTCAAGCATCATTTTGGGTTGCCAGCTTTCATCATATTTCCACATTAACTAATTCTATGCACAGGAGTCTCACACCTGCTTGTGAGACTCGTTCGCTAAAATTCTCTGTTTCTCGTGTTCGTTCGCAGATCATCAACCTGATTTTCAATCATTTCCCGCTCTTTATGCTCCTCGCGTTCCCTGAATTTGATCCACTGCAGGCTTTCCTCATCCTCATAGAGCGTCCAGATATCCGAGAACAGGTAATCGCGGATTTCTACGATTTTGCCGTTAAGCAGGCCCCCGCACCAATAAAGACCATCCGGCCTGCGGATGACGGTGCGTCCAAACCCCGGTGTAGAAGCCTTCTGTCCAATCCGGATGCGGCCGAGCATACTGGGAAGTGTCAGCCATTCCATTGTTCTTACCACCTCCATCGGTCTTCATCATATCACAACCCAGCTTTTCTGCCAGCCGAATAGAGTCCGGTAAAGCCACACACAATAGCTGTAAAGTTTAGTGTTCCCGGCCAGTGGGTAAGGTCGGAATAAGGGGCTGTCTCGGATGGCCCAATATGAAGGAGCTGACAGCATGGAGGAAACCAACAAAGATCATCCAGCCCTGCAGGGCACCGTTAGCGGTACGGCCAGCGGGGAAGGAGAATCTGCAACACCTGATTTTGGGCCTTCGCTGCAAAATGCCGAGGTCAATTGGGAGAACCTGACCGCAGGCCCAGACGAGGCTTTGGAGAATGTCCCGGACGCCGATGATATCGCTCCTGACAGCCCTGTCGATCCGTCCTCTCCCCCAGATTTCATTCATGGTACAGACCTGTTGAACGGCTTTAACGGAGACGAATAATTGATTTAGTCTACAAGTGCGTGTTCAAAAAGTCAGGTTTTCAGCACCGAGAAGGTTGGATGAAGCTAGGGACTGAGGAGCGGAGCGTACGTTTGGGTACGTGAGCACCGGAAGGCCCGGCTGAATTCAAGATTCGATGTCGAGTCCGCTTCCTGACTTCCTTCGTGATCAAAAGATGACTTTTTGAACTACCTCTACAAGGAAGGAGATGCGGCTCATGTACAGAGATCCCTTGACCCAGGCCGATATGGCTTATGAACGCTATAAGAAGCTGACTCCGACGGGAGACGATAACTATATCCCGGACGATGAACTGGAACATGTGGGAACCGCCACGACTCAATTGATCGATGAAGCGGACAGCACCTCTCGTGAGCCTGCAGCGTCGGCTCTCGCTGCAACGATCGATGCTGGCCTGATCGGTGAAGAGCACCCGCGCGGTGCAGGGTCTCCAAGTCCGGTTAAACGTGAAGAGTAGGCCTAAAGACACAGCATCTGCGCAAGTTACGCCAGCAGCCCGATACAACCTGAAAACGCCGGAACCGAGGTCAACCAGACTCATCGTTTCCGGCGTTTTGCTGCAATCGGTATCAAATCGGCAGCAAAGCTACCATATCCTTTGCTTCCAGCTCCGCCACCATGCGGTTCCATGCCTCCGGCTTGTTCGGCAGCACCGAGTAGTAGCGGTGCAGAAAGGAAGTTACCAGCCTCGTGTCCAATTCAGAGATGTTATCATCCTCAGGCATAAAGCCAAGGTTCAGGCCTTCTACCGCTTCCCCGTCGTTGTTCCACGAAGGATGGACATATTCCAGGTCCAGAACCTTATATCCCAGGTGGGACAGCACCTCGCGCCGCACATATGGATTCATCGGCTTCACACCACCGAATTCATGATCATTGCCCAGGTACGGGTCATAGATTTCGGCGAACATGCCAAACAGCTTCTGCCCGCTTTGGGCCGCAAGCTCATGCAGGTCGGTCTGACGGTTCTTCCAGAGATAACGACCGATGCCAAGGCCGGGTCTGCCAATGATTGTGAAATCGGTCATGGCCACATTAAAATCCGGATAGTAGCGGTATTCCGTCGCGCCCACAACCTCTCCCTCATGCACAGCAACAAAAACGCGAATGCCCGGGTCTTCCAGCGGTTCTTTCCACAGACTGTATTCCAGCACTTCCTCAGGCGGAAACACCTCCTGCATCAGACGGTGCATTTTGGCGAACAGCGGATCTTCAATACTCGTAATGCGATGATATTCCATATCCCCACACTCCTTGCTTCGATTCAATTCAGGAAACTGCCTGCTGCGAAAAGGGTTGCTCCATTCCATCAGCAAAGCATAATTACAGGACTGCTCGTCTTCAAGATAATCTGGCAGTACTTGAACGGGCATACGTCCACAGCGGAGCAGAAAGGTCAGCACAGGATCCTTCAATTCCCCGGCGAGTACGGCATCAACATATTGTTCAGCGGTCAACTGGTCAGCATGGGCATAGTAGCCAGGCATCCTCCCCGCCCCAAGCAACCGGTCAAGCTTAAGCTGTACAACCACATCATACAGTGAGAAAAGCAGCCACTTACCCAGCCCCAGCTTACGGAATGCCGGTCTGACGGCAATGTCGATCACATACAGGGCGTTGCCGTCTGGCCGATGGGTGCGGATATAACCGTGATCCGCCACCTCTTCCCATGTATGCCCGGCATGCTGCGGATCGTAATCGACGATCAGGCTTGTCACCGAGCCCGCAAGCTCACCGCCGATTTCCACACAGAGCGCCCCCTGCTGAAACCGCTCCACATGCGAGGCGAGCTGTTCCCTGTTCCACCACAGCTCCGCAGGATACGGCGGGGGAAAGCATTCCTGCTGGATGCGGATCATGCCGTCAAAATCCTGCGGTCCATAATTGCGGATAACAGCTTTGACGGGACGTTCCCCATCAAATACGTATATTTCCTTGTAATACACCCGCTCAGCTCCAATCCGTGTAAAGATCGGTGCGCCGGTCCCTCCACGTCGTCACCGAACCACGCTCCCGCACCTGATACAGCAGGTCCAGGTCCAGATCCGCCGTTACGATCATATCATCGTTCAGTTCGCCTTCCACCATGATGCCGCGCGGCGGAAACGGAATATCGTTCGGCGTAATGACAGCGGCCTGTCCGTAGTTGGCTCTCATGAAATCCACCGTCGGCAGTGCGCCAACCGTTCCGGTAAGGACAACGTAAATCTGATTTTCCACCGCACGGGCATGACTCGTATAACGCACCCGGTAGAAGCCGTGACGGTCATCCGTACACGACGGACAGAAGATGATATCCGCCCCTTTGGCTTTGGCCATGCGCACGATTTCGGGGAATTCGATATCATAACAGGTCAGCATCGCAATCCTGCCCTTTGCCGTATCGAACACCTGAAGACCGTCACCTGGAGCCATGTTCCATTCATGCACTTCCGTTGGCGTAATATGCAGCTTTGCCTGCTCAGCAATACGGCCGTCAGGATAAAATAAATGCGCTGTATTATATAAACGGTCACCTCTGCGCACCACATGAGTTCCGCCGATAATATGCATATTCGTGCGCTTGGCAAAAGAAGAAAACAGCTCACGGTAACGATCCGTAAAATCAGGCAGATCGTTAATCGTCAGCGCATTGCCCTTGCTGTCGCCGATGGACATGAGCTGTGTGGTAAAAAACTCGGGAAACAGCACAAACTCCGCGCCAAATTCCTCTGCTGTCTTCATATAATGCTCCGATTGCAATGCAAACTCCTCAAACGATTGAATCGTATGAAGATGGTACTGCACGGCTGACACTCTGATTTTGCTCATAACTCCTCCTTAACCAACCAGTGTACATTCATGCCCATTATAACTTGAACGTTTTTCATATTCCAGATAATCAGCGGCGGTCCATATGCCTGACACGCCCTGCGGAGGAAGCTGCCGGTAGCGGTCCTGCCGCGTTGGCCGACGGAGTCAGAATCCCCTTTCCCCTGAACCACAGCAACAGTGCCGCTACCAGCAGTGCCGCCCCGTTGATGACGAACACCCACTGAATGTCAAGCAGATAGCCAAGCATGCCGCCGATGATCGGGCCGGCCATCATGGCCAGCTGTGAGGAGGACTGGTTCAAACTGAAGGCACGGCCGCGGAAATCCGGCTCCGTAACTTGCACGATCAAAGCATTGATGGCCGGAAGCACGGCGGCATAGAAGAGCCCGTAGCCAAACCGCAGCACACCAAAGCCGATAAAATCAGTTACAAAAAACTGCAGAATATTGCCGATGCCCGATCCTACCAGGCCGATGAGCAATACTTTGCCGTAACCGATGCGGCTGCCGATCTTCCCCCAGCGCGGTGCCATCAGCACCGTAGCTATACCAACCGCGGAAAAGACGATTCCCGAAGTCAGCGAGGCGCTGCTGCGGTCGACCCCCATCTCCAGCACATATACCGTAATCAGCGGCTCCAGAATCATGACTGAGAAAGTACTCAAGGCAACCAGGCCCAGCAGAATGACGAAGGTCCGGTTGGCAAAAGCCAGCTTCAAATCATCCCTCACATGCGACCTTGCTCCCGAACGGTTGAAATTTTGCTCCTTGGCTCCAAACGTCCCGATCAGGGCCGCAATCAGAACAACGGCGGCCGAGAAGAGAAAGGCATTCCGGTTGCCGTAATAATGGCTCACCACCCCGCCGATCAGCGGACCAATAATACTTCCGGTCGCGCCGGAGGTCGCCATGACGCTCAAAGCATAACCCGTTTTCTCCTCAGGTGTATTGGTGGCGACAAGCGCAATCGATGCAGGGACAAACCCGGCCAGCAGCCCCTGCAGCACCCGCACCACCAGGAAGGTGTAAGGATCAGTAACGAAATAGCTCAGAAGATACAGCGCCGCCAGGCTGAAGCCCGAGCGGATCAGCATCGGCTTGCGCCCGTATTTGTCAGACAGGGAGCCCCAATAAGGGGCAATAAGGGCACTTGCCAGAAAAGTAATGCCAAAGGCGATGCCTGACCAAATCTCCAGCCGGTCCGTCACCCCTAAATCCGTGCTCATGAAGATCGGCAGAAAAGGGATGGAGATGGAGTAGGCGGTGCTGCAAAAGAATACACCGGTCCACAGCACCGCAAGATTACGCTTCCAAGAATATGCCATGATTACACGTCCTTTCTGTTGCCTTCCATTCTACGCCAGTTTCGGGAAATGTCCACCATCTGACGCCTGTCTGAGCTTGGAACGGGGGCCGGCAAACTGGTATAATCATGGGGAATGGAGATGAGATCAATGGCTAAAAAAAGAAGACCGACAGCTCCGGCGCAAGCCCCACAGGACAAACCCGCCACCCTGAAGGACCTGCTCAGCCCGGAAGTGCTTGATAAACTGAAAGCACAGGCGAATGAGGCCAAGGCGGAGCAGGACAGACGCCAGGAGGAAGAACGGGCAAAGGTGATCGAGGCGCGCAAGGCCGAGCAGAAGCGGCTGGAAAATGATTTCGAATACCTGCTGAACAACAGCAGCCCGGACTGGAAGAAGCACAAATAAGCCAGAAACCCCTAACGGGTTTTTGGCTTACTCAGTAATGCGCTTACAATATAAGTACATGCCTGATCCAATACAGAACCCCGATCCAGACCGGCAGACTGAACAGAATGCCCCAAATCAGGCCTTTGATCAGCTTAGTATTGATGTCCATGGTTCACTGCCCCTTTTCTTCGGGAATAGCAGCAGTATGGTCAAGAGACGGGACTTTCATCCCCGGATTTTTCTTCTCCACGTACTATAAGGTATGATAGAAAATGTAAAAGTTATCAGCCATCTCAGATTTAATCGAAGCGGAGGTCATAGTTATGATGAAAAAAAGAATGCAGCATCCCCTGCTGCTGAGCTTGTTTGCCCTGCTGCTGATCGCGGTAGCCGGATGCGGCACGAAGCCAGCGGCAGGCAGCGACCCGACAGGACAAGCGCAAACGGGAAGCGGTCAAGCCGCCAGCGGCGCCGGGAAGGATTCTGCCACGCCTTCCGGCACCGGAAACGTCGATACCAGCGGAGCCGCCTCACACCCTGTAGTGACGATCGACATGGACAGTGGCAAGCAAATCAAGCTTGAGCTGTACCCGGAGGTTGCCCCGAATACGGTGAACAACTTCATTTCGCTGGTGAAAAGCGGATTTTATGACGGCACCACCTTCCATCGTGTCATTCCCGGCTTTATGATCCAGGGCGGCGACCCGGACGGCAATGGCACCGGAGGGCCTGGTTACGGCATTAAAGGTGAGTTCAAAACAAACGGCGTAGAAAATAATCTGCTGCATACGACTGGCGTGCTATCCATGGCCCGCGCGGCCGATCTCGACTCAGGCGGCTCCCAGTTCTTCATCATGGTTGCGGATGCGCCGAGCCTTGACGGTCAATATGCCGCCTTCGGCAAAGTCACCGAAGGTATGGATGTGGTCAATGAAATCGTGAACCTGCCACGTGACGCGAATGACAAGCCGGAGACCCCTCCGGTGATGAAGAAGGTTACCGTGGATACACTAGGTAAGGAATATCCTGAACCGGAGAAGGTTCAATAACATCGGAGGCCATAACCAAAAAAAGAAGCAGGCCTGGTCTGGCAGCATGCCGAACCAAGCCTGCTTCTTTTTAGTTTCCTTTGTACATCAGGATCAATCTGTTGATGCCGATGTGTGCTCTACCATTGCCTCAATGATTGTATCCCAATCTTGATAATGAAGCTCATGTCCTGTCCCTGGCAGTGTCAGCAGTCTTGCGCCGGGAATGGTTTTGACAAGAGATGTTGCATGTACGTAAGGGATCACCGGATCCTCTGTACCGTGAATAACCAGAGTAGGAACAGCTATCTCGTCCGTCCTTGCCAGATAAGCTTCCCCGCCCATTACCATGCCGTGATTGTTCATACTTTCCAGACTGCTGCTTCTTTGCACTTCCTCAGTTGCTAAACGGCGAATCCTGTTTTCATCATACGGATGCCTGGTCCCGGCGCAAATTTTTCCTCTGGCCACGATAAAATCCACTACTTCTTGTTCATTCGCCCAGTTGATTGTCCCGACATTTGCAAAAAAGTTCATCACCTTCTCCTCCATCGGCGGAAGATCAGGAGCGAAATTCGAGGATGAGATGAGCGTGGCGGTCAGGATTCTGCCGGGATGCCGCAGAGCAAGAATCTGGGCTAACAATCCCCCCATGGACATGCCGGCAATATGGGCTTTGTCAACTCCGAAGGCATCCAGCACACCCATGGCATCATCAGCCATATCTTCAAACGTATAGCCTGGGTGACCCAGTGTATAGGTCGTAGAACGCCCAACATCGCGGTTATCATAACGAATGACAAAACGCCCTGCTTCAGCTATGTGTTGACAAAATTCCTTCTCCCACCACACCATGGAGGATTGGGCTCCCATGATTAGTAAAACGGCTGGGTCAGCCTGATTTCCGAAGCTTTCGCAGCATATATTGACACCATTAACTTTAATAAGCTGTTCGTTCATAGTCATATCTCCTTTGCTTGAAGCATAATCCGAAACAAAAAAACACAGACATCGTCATGTCTGTGCAGTGTAATCGAAATATGAAATGCCCATATGTCCGCAAAAGAAAATACCCACATGCAATAATATGCATGTAAAAGAAGCACCCCAAAACAAAGAGTGACCTGTTACGAAAGGCGGACTCACGTGAAAAAGGCAAACCTATCCCGATTACTCTGCACAAGACAGAGGAGAAGCAGCAATTACAGTGATTTGCATTGCTTTCTCAATCGAGAAAAATTTACCACACGTAACCCTCCTGTCGTTTAATTAACAACAGGTTACCATATCTAATTTGAACTGTCTACATGAATAGAAAAAAGGGCAGCCCCCAAGTCATCTTTTAAGACTTTTGAGATTGCCCTCCTTCATTGAGTGGTTTAATTCTGTTCTTCTCCATGCACCCGCCGGGCAAAGTCTACAAACTGAAATTTGTCGAGACGGTGCCGGGATTCGGTATACTGGAATTGGGTCGTGTCTTCAAGGTAGATATAGTTGCGGACGACGACGATATGCTGATAATCATGCAGATCCAGCAAGCGGCGGTCCTCGTCTGTAACTTCCTCTACGGAAATTTCCTTCTTGGCATAGCTGATCTTCAGCTGCAGCTCCCGCTCCAAATATTCAAAGATGGAACGGCCGGCAATTTCCTTGTTCAGAGACCCGACGATGGAGGATAAAATATAATCCTTATCCAGAATAATCCGTTCCCCTTTAATCTCCCTCGACCTTACGACCTTCCAGACATGCTCTTCTGCAGTAATCTGCAGCTGTCTCGCCAATTCAGGGGAGGCGGGAATCAGCTTGACCTCATACACATGAGTCTTGGTGCTTCTGCCGAGCTTTTCCGACATTTCCTTGAAAGATATAAGTCCGGTTACAGGGAAATCCATTCGTCCTATATCCAATACAAAAGAGCCTTTGCCCTTGACCTTGTGGATATATCCGTTCTGGGCCAGCAAATTAAGCGCCTTGCGCACCGTCTCTCTTGAGGTTTCATATTCAGCGGTTATATCATTTTCCGAAGGTAGCTTTGTACCGGGAGCCAGCTCCCCGGCCTGAATCTTCTCCGAGTAGTCATTGAAGATTTGCAAGTAGATGTTTTTATACAATGTGATCACCGCATTCATTTTAACATGGGCATTCTGTATTATCCAGCTACCGGCATCGGCATCGGAGGAACTGACTTTCCCCTGCTCTAAGAACTTATGAAGAGACGCTGTTGGAAGCGCACATGAACAGGCTTTTAATCTTTAAGATGAACCTTAAGAATAATATCCTGCGAGCCCCGAACCTCGCCAAGCGGCATCTCTTCCACCCGCTCAATTCGTTCCTGCCCGCCAGCCAGAATAACCGGCGTAATCATCAGAAATCCGGCTGCCCTGATACGCTCGTGGTCAAACTCCAGCAGCAGCTGGCCGGCTTTGACCACATCCCCTTCCTGAACATGGACGGTATAACCGCGGCCTTTTAAAGCCACCGTATTGATTCCGACGTGAATAAGGATCTGAACGCCGGAGGCATGCTCCAGCATCACGGCATGCTTGCTCTTGATCACATGGGCCACAACACCGTCGAAAGGAGCCGTAATTCTGCCCTCTGCCGGTTCCACAGCAATTCCCTGCCCCATGGCACCGCTTGAAAAGGCAGGATCGGGTACCTCCGCCAGTTCCACCGCTTTCCCTGACAATGGAGACCGGATCTCCAGAACAGCCTCTGGGTTGTCTGCACTTTCAGAAACGGCTGCATGCCCGTGTTCAGCTGTCGCCCCGGAATGTTCTGCAGCCTCCGGTTCGGAAGGGGTGCCGTTATCCGCATGGTCTGGTGTTTTGCGGTTCGTCCATTTGCCATAGAGCAATGTAGCGGTGAACGGAATGATCAATACAATAGCCATGCCCAGGAAGAACACACCCCACTGGTTAGGGTAAATGGACAGAAAACCGGGAATACCGCCGACGCCAACGGAGGACGCCAGCACACCATTCACCGACAGCAGAACACCGGCAATGGCCGAGCCGATCATACCGAAGATGAACGGAAACTTAGATCTGATATTGACACCAAACATGGCAGGCTCTGTTACTCCCAGAAAAGCGGAAACCGAAGACGTCACGGCCAGGCCCTTGCTTTTCTTTTGTTTAAATACGAACATCATGCCCAGCGCCGCCGCGCCCTGTGCGATATTGGACAGGGCCAGCATCGGCCATAGAAAGGTGCCGCCACGGGAAGCGATAAGCTGCACATCGACTGCCAGAAAGGTATGATGCATGCCCGTAATGACAAGCAGCGCATACAATCCGCCATAGATCAGGCCGCCAAGCGCAGGAGCCAGACCGAAGATATACACCAGTCCGGAAGTGATTGCGTTTCCAATGGCAAACGTAATGGGCCCGATCACAGTAAAGGCCAGAAAGCCTGTAATTAAAAGCGTTACGGGAGCGACGATCAGCAGTTTCAGCCCGTCAGCCACCCTTTTGTTCATAAATGCTTCAATCTTCGCCAAAATATAAGCTGACACCAGAACAGGCAGCACCTGACCTTGGTAACCAATCTTCTCTACTTCCCAGCCGAACAGATTCCAGACAGGGACAGTACCGTTCGTCTTGGCATCAGCATAGCCGTAACCGCTCAGCAGATCCGGATGGACAAGAATCAGTCCGAGCACGATGCCAAGCAGCGGACTGCCCCCGAAACGGGTGACGGCAGACCACCCTATGAGAGCCGGCAGGAAAGTAAATGCCGTGCTGGCAATCGTATTAATGATGGACGCGAAATCCTTCCACTCGGGATAGACCTGCACCAGGGATTGCCCTGCGAAGAAAATGCCCGGTCCTGTTAAAATATTGTTAATCCCGAGCAGCAGACCTGCAGTAACGATCGCCGGCAGAATGGGGATAAAAATATCCGCCAGCGCTTTGACAGCCCGTTGAAGCGGGTTTTGCTTTTTGCTCGCAATGTTCTTCAGCTCATCCTTGGAAACCCGCTCTCCGCCGGTGATTTTCATCATTTCGTCATATACCTGGTCGACAATACCAGGCCCGATAATCACCTGGAATTGCCCCTGGGTGGAAAAGTGCCCCTTGACCAGCTCATTGCTTTCAAGCGCGGCTTCATCCACCTTGCTTTCATCATAAAGCGAAAATCTGAGCCGGGTGACGCAGTGGGTGGCCGCCTCGATGTTTTCTTTACCACCGACGGCCTGAAGAATCAGCTCTACATCCTTTTTATCAATCGCCATTTTACTCTCCTCCTCTGAATTAAGTATCTTGGTCTGTTGTTTACCGTATAATCCACATATATGAAGCAAACGGAGTCAGCTTTGTCCGCTGCAGCAGTTCAGGTTTAATGTCTGTGTTGCCTAGCAAGAGTTGCACATGTCTGTCTTTCACCGTATTCCAGAAACGGTCTGGCAGCTCGAATACAGCCTCATCCCCGCTAAAGTTGGAAATGACCAGCAAGGTTTCCCTGCTGTTGCTGCGACTGTAAGCAAAAGTCTGAGGGTGGCCCTCGTCCAGCCGCTCATAATTTCCATCCGTGAATACCTCAATCTGCTTGCGCAGAGCTATTAATTTGCGGTAATGATGATACACGGAGTTCGGATCCGCCAGCTGCTGTTTCACATTGAGCGAAGGGTAACGTTCATCAACTTTAATCCAGGGAGTGCCGCCGGTAAAGCCGGCCTGCGGGCTGTCGTCCCACAGCATCGGGGTTCTGGAATTGTCCCGCGAACGCTCCTGAATGATAGCAAATGCTTCCTCGTCTGTTTTACCCCGTTCCTGCAAAATCCGATACATATTTCTGGACTCGATATCCCTGATTTCAGCTATGCTGTTCCACTGCGGATCAGGCATGCCGATCTCTTCCCCTTGGTATACGTAAGGGGTCCCCTGCAGTCCGTGCAGAGTCGTTGCCAGCAGTTTGGCGCTTTCGGCCAGATATTGCCCGTCATCCAGAAAACGAGACACAGCGCGCGGCTGGTCGTGATTATTGAAGAACAAGGCATTCCAGCCCCCGCCCTGCTGCATCCCGAGCTGCCACTTGGACAGCAGGCTTTTCAGCTGCTCGAAATCGTATGGCATAAGCTCCCACTTGTTGTTGTTCGGATAATCCACCTTCAGATGATGGAAGTTAAAGGTCATGGAGAATTCCTTTTCATCCGGGTCGGAATAACGTATGCAGTTCTCCAGCGTTGTGGAAGACATCTCTCCGACCGTCACTATATTGTATGGAGCGAATACCTTCTCGTGCAGTTCCTTCACAAATTCGTGAACACGCGGCCCGTCGGTGTAATAGATGCGCCCGTCTGCCGGCTGGTTCGGACCAAAGTCATTAGGGAACTGCTGATTTTTGGAGATCAGGTTGATGACATCCAGCCTGAAACCGCTCACACCTTTCTCCGCCCAAAAGGTCATCAGTTTGATAACTTCATCTCTAAGCTGCTCATTTTCCCAGTTTAGATCAGCCTGGGTCTTGTCAAACAGCGTAAGATAATACTGCCCTGTCATTTCGTCATACTGCCATGCCGGTCCGCCGAATTTGGATTGCCAGTTATTCGGGGGTCCGCCAGCAGGCGCCGGGTCTCTCCATATATAATAATCCCGATACGGATTATCCTTCGATTTCCTGGATTCCTTGAACCATGCGTGTTCCGTAGAAGAGTGATTGACGACAATATCAATCATCAAGTGCATCCCGCGTTTTTTGAGCTCACAGACCAGCTCTTCAAAATCCTCCATGGTGCCGAATTCGGGATTGATGCTGTAATAATCTTCTACGTCGTAACCGTTATCATTTTGCGGACTGACATAAACCGGCTGCAGCCAGACGATATCAATCCCGAGATCCTGCAAATAATCAAGCTTGCCGGTCAATCCCTTGATATCCCCTGAGCCCGAGCCTGTCGTATCCTTGAAGCTCTTCGGATACACCTGATAGACCGTAAGCTTTCTCCACCAATCCTGTTGCTTTGTATTGCTCATTATAGAAGCCCCCACTATCATGTAATGAAAAATGGATTTCCCTAAATCCAAAAAAACTTGTATATACAAGCAAGTTAATTCTATGCCTGTATATACAAGTTGTCAATGGATATTTTATCGTTCTATCCCAATTGTCCTTTTCTTCTTTGCAAATTGGAGTGCATGATCATAAATACCAGTGCGGAAACAGCCACCGAGACGGCACAAACGCCGAACAGCATAGAATATCCCGTAAGCTGGGATACCCACCCGAGGACGATGGAGCCCAGCCCGATACCAAGATCAAACGCAGTCATGAACGCGGCGTTCGCTACTCCTCTTTTATCAGCAGGAACAAGCCGCAAATTCAACACCTGCAGAGCCGGCTGCGCCGAGCCAAATCCGATCCCATAGAGCGCTGCCGCAATAACCACCGGAAGCAGCCCGTTGGAGAGGCTTAGGATGATCAGTGCAGATATAGTAATGATGAGCGCTGGAACGACCACATACCCCTGACCGATCCGGTCGGACAACTTGCCTGCGATCGGCCTGGCTAACGTTAAAGCGATGGCATAGACCAGAAAAAATGTGCCTGGATTAATCCGGATCGATTCCGAGAATAACGGTAAAAATGTAGTGATCCCACCATAGGCAACGGCGAGGAAAAACACAGAAAGGGAGACGGGCAGCACGGATTTATCAAAAATTTCTATTTTTCTCGACCCTTCTTTTGGCTTGAACGGGACACGGACAGGAAAAACGATCAGAAACGCTGCTGCAGAAAGTCCTGCACCAGCCCAAAAAATCGCATGAAACGACCCATTTTCCAGCACCCACACACCGAGCATAGGTCCCGCCGCCATCGCCAAAGTCATCGCCATACCGAACCATCCCATGCCTTCCCCCCGGCGGGACTCCGGAATCAGATCCGTCACTAAAGTGCTGACCGCCGTCGTTGCAAGCGCCCAGCTCGCACCATGGAGTATGCGAAGAGCAAACAACCCCGCCATGCTGCTTACCCAATCATAAAGATACATAGACAGGATAAAAATCAGCAGCCCGCTGATCATAAACGGCCTTCTGCCATAACGGTCAAGCAATCCGCCCACAAATGGACGAAGCAATACTGCCGTTATCGTAAAAGCACCTGCCGCCACGCCTACTTGCGACTCGCTTCCCCCCATTTCCTTAATGAAAAGCGGCAGCGTAGGCAATAATAAATAGAAACCCATAAACAGCATCAACATGGCTAATGTCATTAGGATAAAGGACTTCGTCCATATTCGGTCCATTTGCATCCTCCCTGCAGGTTTGTTTTAGCAGATCGCTAGTTTTTCTGTGCCTGAACCCGTTCAATTTCTTCCTTAATCCATTGGATCTCCGTCTCTGCCAGCCGTTTTCGGTGATCAAAGACCCGCAGCAGCTGAACGCGCTGCTTCTCCGGTTCCGGTTTATTCGCCAAAAGATAATACTCGAAGTCTGATACCGTTTTAAGGTTTTTCATGAGAAGCCGCATATACTGATTCAGACATTCCATCCTTATTTCTTTGGTGACATACTGGAAATAGACCATTTTGAAGCGGAATGTGTACTGTGTCTCAATGTCCCAATCCGAATCAAAGGGGGCCGCCATAAGCTCCACAAAGCGCTCCGTCCCTGCCTCTGTAATGCCGTATATTTTTCTCGTTCTCCCCCCCTTCGTCTCCTCCTCCACACGCAGATGGATCCATCCGGCATCCGTCATGCGGGACAGAAGCGGATAAAGCGTTCCCGAGCTGATCTTCCGTCCAAGCCCGACGGAGTTTTTTAGAACATCCTGCAGCATGTAGCCGTGCTTCTCGCCAGTCATCAGTTCTCCGAGAATAAATAATTCGTACAATTTCGCTCACACCATTTCATATATGTCTTGTCGATATATATTATATGTCGATTCGATATATGTGTCTACAACTTCATCATGATTCAGCCAAAGAAAATACCGCTTTCTTTCACTTTAGGCTTGATTTGTGGCGATATCTTAGTACAATGGTTTTATGACTACTCAAAAAATAATAAATGATGAGCTCCGAGTCAAAATATTTAAGGCATTAGCGGATGAAACAAGATTGGACATCATACGAGCTCTATACACCAGCAGGAAGGAGATGAATTGTGGAGAAGTAGGGAACATTCGCGATACTACGAAATCGAATACTTCGTATCACTTACGTGCTTTAAAGGAGGCGAAATTGATCAAGGTACGAAAAGAAGCTCAAGCGAAGTATATGAGTATCGATTTAGAGACGTTTCACACTTACTTACCTGGATTTCTGGATACGTTGTAGACGGAAATTTTTTTTCTTCATTAGTTCAATAGTTTTTGAACTTTATAACTATTAAAAAGGGTGAATAACATGTTTAAATTAACGACCTTGTTCTTCCTGGTCATGTTTGTGATCGGCACGGATACTTTTTTGATTTCTCCGCTCATCCCCACGCTTCAAAATATGTTTCATATTCCGACCGAATATGCGGGTTGGATGGTAGGAGCTTATGCTTTAGGTTATGCCCTATTTGCACTGATTGCCGGACCTCTTTCCGATGGTTGGGACCGCAAAAAAGTCATGCTCTCCGGCATGGTCTGTTTCGCGGTTTCGACCATGTTATGCGGCTTTGCCACAGGGTTTTGGTCGATGTTCTTATTCCGCTTCTTAGCCGGAGTCAGCGCTGCATTTACGGCGCCTCAAGTCTGGGCCTCGATCCCTGCTCTGTTCCCACCATCCAAAATCGCCAAAGTATCAGGAATCGTCATGGCAGGCTTGGCCGCATCCCAAGCGTTCGGCATCCCTATTGGAAGCCTGCTTGCCTCCACCCATTGGTCTTATCCTTTTTTCACTATCGGAGCATGTGCATTATTGGTCGCGGTATTTATCTTCTATGCTTTACCCGCAATGAAACCGAATCAAGACCCAAAAACCAAGACTCCGATTTTCAGCAGATACCTCCCCCTATTGAATAGCCCATTGGCGAGAAGGGCTTTCCTCGCTCATTTCTTATTTCAAGGCGGATTCTTTGCTGCCTTTTCTTTCATTGGAAAATGGGTGACAGACCGCTTTCACCTTTCAATTGATCAAGCAGGGTACGTAATGTTTTTTCTTGGTCTCGGGAATATAGTCGGGAGCTTCGGCGGTGCTTATGTGATCAAAAAATTAAACCGTTTCAATACGCTGGTTGCGGGTTTTCTTGTCTCTATCGCATGTTTCATTGTTTTGCCTCACCTGCCATCGGTTGCGGCCTTCGAAGGTGTTTACTTTTTCATATTCGTTAACATGGGCATCGCTTTTCCACTCATATTGGGCATGTTGAATTCATTAAATCCGACCATCCGCGGCACGATCTCCAGCTTGGCCAATTCGATCATGTACGCTGCGACAACGCTCGGTTCTTGGATCGCAGGTCTGCTTTACGCGACTTTTAACGGTTTTTCCATCGTAGGTTTGTTTGCGGCTGCTTGCTATGCCGGTTCGTTATTATGTTTTATATTCAGCGGTATTATGAACAATCAAGCACAAGCAAAGAAGGAGCTTGCATCATAAATGACCCCAATGTCCAAAATGTCACCTCGTGAAAAGGGTGGAACCAACTCTGCTTGAGAAGAGTGGTCCGCCATTTCGGAGGCTTCTTCGCAATTACTCCAGGGCTTCCAATGCTGTCTTGGCCGCCTGGGCGATCAAAGCATTGTCATACTCGGCATCCTGTGCATCACGGCTAGACAATACGGCGATGATGATCGGCTCCCGGCTCGGCGGCCATATGATGGCAATAAGCTTCATAGATAAAGTCGTACTCATGACCGATTTGACCATCAAAAGGGTAGATATTCTCAATAATTCCGATTAATTTAGGTTCTATGATATCAACATTGATCTCTTCTTTTACCTCTCGCTGCACAGCCGATTTGCTGTCTTCTCCGTACTCAATGGTACCGCCGACCGGGCGAAATGTGATAACCCCGTCTTCCTCCGGAAACTCTTCCAGCAATATGGAGGATCCTCACAAAGAAGATGCTCTGTAGCGCAATATCTCTACCTCCCTGTGATCTTATCAAGAAACCTGTTGATTAAAGGTATATCCGGCGGTGACAGATCGCTCGGTATTTCATCAAAGGCAAAAAAACGCACCTCTCCGGTCTCAGTCCCGTCTTCCGCAGGTACCCCTGTAAATTCAGTGCATTCATAAGCGGCAACAACAATGTATACTTCATCACCGTTTGGGTATTTATAATACAGATCCTTCCCGGAAAAAACATGAAGCAGTTCAAGTTTCGCGGCAGTCAGCCCCGTCTCTTCAGTTAGCTCCCGTGCAGCTGCTTCTTCCAGACTTTCCCCTAGCTCCATCGATCCTCCCGGCAGTGCCCACAACCCATTATCTGCTCTGCGCACGAGCAGCAATTCCCGGTTGCGATGCAGCAGCACACAACCTCCCGCCATAATAATCGGCCTTGAGCCAACTAATTTCCGAATTTCACTTATATATCCCAATGGGACGACTCCCTTTCATATGAAGGTTTTGGTATGTAAATTACAATATACGAAAATGTATTTATCTGCCAGTAGAATCCATCACTCTTTTGTCATAACATTGCGACTTTCCACTTGGACTGTATGTTCCGCAGGTATCTGATGTCCTGCCCGATTCTTGAACAGCCACAGCTCCGGTGTATCCCGGATTCCTTGCACCTCCAGCTCAAATGCCTTCTCTGGCAGCTTCTCCGCCTGCAGAAAAAGACGGTTCCCATCCGTTTCGGCTGCTCTCAGCCTTAAAGCTTCCCGGGTTCCATCCGGTGTGGTCGCGTACACCCCAATCGACTCAGGACCAACAGCGGCGATACGCTTGCTGAAGGTTATGACCAGTTCGTCATCACCGGAGCGGGCAGTCTTTACCGGAACAGGAGGCTCATTGTACATATAACCGCCCAAATGGTACTCATAGGCTGTCCAGGCATCGTATCCCTGCCCGCGTATTGACGAGTTGAATGCTGTCAGCCAATCCCTGCCTCTGATCATCCGCTCCAGTGATCCGATATCTGTCTGTATACCAAGCGGAAGCCCGGGAAAAGCAGCCTGGATCGGATCGGCAAAGCGCTTATACTCCCCAATATAGTCCGGCGCAAGCTTCGGCCGCATCCAGTCCGGCCAGTGGGTCTGCAGCACATGCATATCCGGCCGCACGCGGCGGATCATTTCAACGGCATCAATCCCCTGCCACTCGCGGAGCTTGGCCGGCGCCAATCCCCGTCTGTCCCTTACCGCCAGCGACCAGGTTGCAATCCGGATATCCGGCCTGGCCTGCCGCACGCCGCCGGAGCCGTTCACCAGCTCGTCAATCAGTCCGTTTACGGCTTCAACCCTTAGCTCAACCCACCGCCGGTAAAGCTGCGGTACCCTGCGGTAATAATTTGCGGCCCACTTGTTGCGGAATTCAGGCATTTCCGTGCCATACCTTTCCTTGAACGCACGCTGCGCGTGCGGACCGACATCCCCATAAATTCCGCTGCGCAAGCCGTTCCACTCGGGAAAGTACGGCTCGGCCACTTCAAACCCGTCAAAAGGTACTTCCGATACCAGGCGGGCGGCAGCCGCTTTTTTCCACTGCACATATTCCTCCGCAAAATGGGACAACCGCTGGAAGCTGTCCTTCGGCTCCCGCAGCAGTTCCATCTTCCAACTGCTCCACTGTGGAGGCAGATGCGATACGCCGAAAGAGCCGTTGCCAAGCACCATCGCCCACACCGCGATCCCCCTCCGCTGCAGGGCATCTATAATCCGGGTATGTATTTTATGTTCCTGTACGACAAAATAATGAACTGTGCGGTAGCCTGCACACTCGATTTCCTCCGCCACACTTTCCGCAGACCTGCCTTCATAATAGGGAAACAGCGGATCCATCTGAATACTCGGCCCTTGTAAGGCCCAGGGCTTGATTGCATGTTCTGTTCCATTGACGTTTTGTGACATGGGTGACCTCCTGATTGAATAGGTTTGCCTTGGTAAAGGGAGCCCTTCTATACATTATGGTTATCCCTGTATGATTCATTCACTTCGTCATGAGGGTATGAAATACCGAAACTAAGGAGCCCCGTGCAGGACCACCCCGGCGAAAGCGGAAAAATCTTAAATAAAGCCCGGAGGCTTGCTTGCAGCAAGCCTCCGGGCTTCAAGTCGTTACTTTCTCTGATACGCTTTCCCTTTTACCAGACAGCAGCCTGAACAACAGCAGCATGCACGAAAAGAACACGAAGGCCACGGCCTCCTCAACGATTATGTAATAAGGATAGGGTCCGAGCACGTCCAACAGGGACGGCGTATCCGGTTTGCCCCGCAGGAACATGTAATTGGCGTCCAGCAGCACATCGGCAATCCATACGAGCAGCGCGCACACGTTCAGGAACAGCATAGCCAGTCCAACGGACTTCCAGGTGGGCCTGTACCCTTCAACCCAGGTCATATATAAACTGGCAAGGATAATCGCCCCGTGGGCAACGAAAAACTGGATATACCTGAAATGCGGAAATTCATACGCCAGATTGGGCGTAAGTACAGCCTGCAGAGCGCCGGCTATGCCGGCAAAGAACAGGAACTGATACAGCAGACGGCTGCGCGTCGCCAGCATGACCATGGAAAGCAGGAGCGTAATGCTGCACAGCTCCAGCGGAAGGGTCCGGCTTGCGTCCCATATCTGCTGATGAATGTACCAGAGATGCAGGCATACCTCTGAAACCAGCAGGAGCGCGGCAAGCACCCAGCGCAGCAGCGTACGCAATCTGGCCCGGCTGCGAATGCTGTGCCGCAGGACAAACAGCAGCCACACCACAGCCGCAATAATGCCAATGCAGACCAGATGCGGCGGCGAGAACGACTGAAATATTTCGCCGGAATGAGCGTCAAGCCAGGAAGGCTGTTCTCTCAACCGGATCTCCCCCTTATGAAGCCAAGGCCTCTTTTTTGCATCTCCATGCCCGGCTTTCGTCTGCGCAGAAACTGCCCGATGGCTGCTCTGGCACAGAACAGTGAAAACAACAGGAATAATACAGACCATATCCATGCAGGCACATGCGTCCAGGCCGCCAAATTAGCAGCATCCCCCGCTTGCGATGGGCTGAGCAGCGATGCTGTGAGAATGATGATCGTACCCGCAACCGACTCTTCAAGTGTGATGAAGGCCAGCAGCAAGTAATACAGCTTGGTTATTGTACGTCCCCCTGCCAGCATAATGACGGTATTCAGCACGATAAAACCGGCCAGCCACAGTAATCCATAACCTTCATGCACATAGAGGAGGATCATGACTGCCGCAATCAGCGTTATGATTCCCAAACCCCACTTGTGCAGCTGCCGGGCATGCAAATAAAACATCAGCACGGCAAACAGAGACGCCCCCGTATATCCGGCAAGGGAGGCCAGAATCGAACTGCTCTGCGAGATCATTAAGGTATAAGTAACACCGCTGTGGTCCGCGTTCAGGTCAATCCGCTGCACCTGGCCGGACATCATCAGCGTGACCACGGCATGAGCAAATTCGTGGATCATCGTGTCCAGCGTTCTGAATATATGGGAGAACGGAATAAACCGGGTGAGCAGGGCGGCTCCGGCCAGCAGCAGCAGCGTTTTGAGCCATTTTGTCAAAGCGGAATCGCCAACCTTTCCCGGTTATGCTTGGGCAGCCAAAAATACATGATCAGAAGAGTGCTTGCCCGAACCGTTATATTCATCTTATGATAAGAGCAAGCCTACAGCAACTCGGGGCCGTATTTATTTCACAAAGGAGACCATCTTTTATGCCAACTAACCGCAAGCTGTGGACGGATGGAGATTTCCAGGAAGCCATCGACCACCACCTTCCGGTCCGCATTTTCGAGAACGACCAGCTCGTCGGCTCCGGCGGCTGCGTCATCCGTTTCGACGACACAACCGTTGTCATCCAGTCAGGCGTAGACGACCTCGCGTACCACGATCGCAACCGGTGTGAGTTTTTTGAGTTAAGAAGATAGACCTGTTCAATGGACAAGCGTTATTTAAGAGGCAGTAATGTAATCAAATTAATATCAACAAGGACCTCAACATAGGCATTTTACGTCTGTCTTGAGGTTTTTATCTATACACATTAGTTTTAGGAGAGATGCAAATGATAAGTAAAAGATTTATAAAAGCTATGGGTATGTTAATGGATGAGCAAGGGGTGGAATTAGTTGAAGGATTTAACTTGGTTCTATTAAAACAGATTAAAACCCCATTTCCAATACGAGAAATATCACTCTTATTCAAAGAGGCAACTGACCTGAAAAAGAGGCATTTCGCATCTAGCATGAATATGCAAATAAAAGTGATGGCTAACAAACCCTTTCCTGACTCACAATTAATTACTTTATTGCGAACGAAGTATTCAAAAGAAAAAAGCAAAATATTGCTGTACCAGGAAATCATTAATCTTATATTCGATATATACGGAGAATCAGAAGAATTAACGGCTGAGAAATTTTTGTCGAATGAACAAAGAATATATGAGCAATTTGGACCAGCTCACTTTTATTGGGGGTTGCGCCTGTTTCCAATTCATGATAGCAAGATCGAGCATCGTCTCCTTGAGTTCGAGGAGCAGCTATCAACCATTACTGATGCAGCAAAGGAAACAGCGGCGACCAACTTGGCCGAATCAAAGGATGAAAGTAAGGAAGCTAAAGAAAATTCCCTTATTACCAAGGAACGAAATCTTAGAGTAAAGGCCGAGTTGGAAATCGAAAGTCTAAAGAAAGAAATAAGAAGTTTGGAAAAAAGCCAGGAACGCATCAAAGAAACGAATGAGCTTATATCTTCGGAGAAATTATTTTTAGAGAAAAAGTTATCAGAGATGGATGAAGCTACAGAAGCTTACCGGAATCAAGTAATCAACCTGGAAGCTGAAAAAGAGAATTTGAACAATCAATTGAACAATCTTCAGAAAACACTGGATGAGCAAACAACTAAAGAGCAGCAAACCATTCAAGATTATGAAAATAAATTGAGAGAGTTAAATACCGGAATGAAATTGTTGATCCAAAAATATGAGGAAGATATTAAGAAATTAAAAGATGAAACCTCCTCTTCCAACTTAAGTTTAAATGAAGCAGTAAAAATGTTAATGGATTACCTGTATCAGGCTATAGAAATAAATTTTGCTCAACTTAAAACCAGCCTGGACCGGACAGATCGTGAGCAACTAAGAAAAAAAATGAATGACCACATGCAGCTCATGGATTCCTTCGAGCTACTTCTGGAAGAACTCATAAAACCATTACCTCAAATCAATCCAGAAAAGACAGTAGATGAAACTACACAGCAGACTAAGGAGCTACCCAAAAAAGATAACCCTAACAATGAAATTCCACATGCTCAACCAGGAACTTTTTATAGAATGGATCACGGAGGTTATATCAAGCTGGAAAATGGCGCAGCCTTTAACATCCCAGAGTCATTGGTAAATAGCCTACAATTAGAGCATGAAGCTGAAGTAGAATGCGAACCCGCACACAGAGCTGATGGTTCCGTAAATTATATCATTCGAATGCTTTTTCAAGGAGATGATACTCGCGCCCCTATCACTCAATATATGGGGTATATAGAACTTGGTGAGCACTTCAAGTATTACTGTGTGGATATCTCCGATCCCAATAATCGTTACCCGTTGTACGAAAAAGACTTTGAAATTCAGAAGCCTAAGGACGGAGATCCATGTTTGTTTAATGTAGCACATGGTGGAGAACATGCACGCTTGTCCAAGCTTTATACAAGCTATAGCACGGATTATTATAAAAAAGAAAACATGAATGACAAACCAATCAAGGGGAATACAGGAACCGTTTCCAGAGAGAAGCACGAATCGCCGAATGCCGGCCGAGATCCGTTCCTCGAAGGTTGCAAGATTGTCATCATTGGCGGATTAAAGAAATGGTTTGATTCAGTTGTCGAGGAAACAGGAGCAGAATTCTATCATGAAAATGGAGAGTCCCCATCTAGAATTCACCCCAAATTGCGCCGGGCTGACGCTTTGTTTTACCTTCTTACTGCCAATTCTCATGAGGCAACTACGAGCTGTATTCCTATTGCGAAAGAACAAAAAATACCTCATTTCAAAATAGAAGGATCGAAATCCAACCTACGTAAATTGCTTTGGGATAATCGAGACATGATACGAAACAAAAAAACACCGGGTCTGTGAAATGCAGACTGCATGCACAAAAAAAGGAAGCCCGGCGAATACGGCTAATGTGCCGATATTCGCTGCAGCTTCCTTTTTTTTGCACTTCAACCCTGAAGTGTCTGTGTTTTTAGCATAAGCTTGCCGGTAAGCGTCCTTAAATCATCCGACGCGGACGATATTTCCTGCATAATAGCCGTCTCTTCATGAGCCGCGCGATTGATTTGCTGCGCTCCCTCCGCAAACGAGGTCGACATCTCCTGAATCCGGTTCATGTAATTGTACGTCTGCTCCACCCGGCCGGTCTGCTCGGAGACGGAGTTTTCCAGCATGCGCACCCCGTCCACGAATTCGTCAATAATCCGGTTAAGCTCATTCAGCGTTGCTTCCACTGAACGGGTGCGGCCTGCTTCCTCTCTCACCAACGCATTTTGCTGCTGCATGAGGGAGACCGCTTCTGTAATCTGTTCCTGAATGTGGCTGATCATCTGGTTAATTTCTTCGACCGAAGAGGAGCTTTGGGTCGCAAGTGTCCGGATATGCTGAGCTACTACGGCGAATCCGCTTCCTTCCTCTCCCGCTCTGGCAGCTTCGATGGAAGCGTTCAAGGCGAGCAAATGGGTCTGCTCGGCAATTTCCTTCACCGTACCGGTGATGTTCTCGATCCGTTCCGCTTCCCGTTCAAGTCTCAGGATCACCTCATGAGAACGCTGATGGGACTCTGACAGGGCATCCATCCCGCCCATCAGCGAAGAGAACAGCGACTGGGTCGAACGGACGGAGCCCTCCATATTGCCCGAAAGCTCCATCATCCGGTTGGATTTCGAATGCATCAGCCGGAAGTCCCCAAGCATCTGGTCGGCTGTCTGCAGGGACAGCTCAGATGCCTTCTGCTGCTCCTCCACCCCGGAGACAATACCGTCCACCACATTGGACATGGATTCAATTTGCGTGGTCGCATGAGCGATGGCCGTACTCAAGGTTTCGGCATTATGTGAGGTCGTCTTTGTGCTGTAGGAGATTTCGTCCAGCATGCCCCCGATGTGGGCCAGCATGTTGCGAAACGCATCGTACAGAACTTTAATCTCATCCCCGGATCGCCGCTCGGGAATCACGACATGCCAGTTACCGGCTGCGGCTTCCTCCGCAGCCTTGGCGAGACGGACAATCGGCCGGGTCAGCCACCTGGAAGTCAGCCAGCCGAGAATTCCCGTCCATATCACACCGAGCAGCAAAATGATCGATACATAAAGCCAGTCCACCATGCCGGGAGCAATCCAGTCCTTCAGCACGAAGATGAAAAACGAGCTTGTCCCGTATGTAATGGCGGATATTGCTATAAAACCTGCAACCATTTTTGTTCCCAAGGATAATTTCATGCTTTACACCTCTGATATCGCTTTTTAAGTCTAATTTACCAGTAAATCCTAGCGTTAAGTGTGACAAATATCATTGATATGCTAAATTTTAAGAATAAAATCGCCTTTTATTTAGGTCTTTCCTCCCTATACATGCCTGTGCTCGCACACTTCCCGGAAATTGCAGCTTCCGCAGGCACGCCGGGACGGCATCGGGGTAAAAAAGGACATCGGCTTCGGCTTGTTGTAATACTCATCATCCAGGCAGGATTTCATCTCTACAATATATCGGCCTACATTCTCTTCAACTTTAGCAATTTCCTCCTGCTCCGGCTTATAAGCTTCACTTTCTCCGGTAACCAGATATTCCACCCGCAGCTCAAGCTGCTCCAACGGAATATTATATTTCTCCCGCACATAAGCGGCATATAAATACAGCTGGTCCGAGAAATCCCCCTCCTTGCCCGTCTTCCAATCCACAATCACCATCTCTCCGTTTTGCCGCCTGTATAGCAAATCCATTTTGACATATACCTTTGTCTCATGGAGAAGCATCGTGTCCCATTTCTCGACTTCGACGACCTGGGCCCGGCCGGCGCTTAGTTCCTTCCATGTTGCGGATACGGACAGGTTGCGGACAATGGCGCGGCGGCGGTCGTTAATGATGGAAATCCGGTCATGCAGCGTTTCCTCTCCATAATAGATTTCAGACAGCATGATACGCTGCTTGGGCTGGCTGAGCCAGGCCTCCCGGTCCTGGGATTCCTTATAGCCCTGGTTCAGCATGTCCCGCATAACCTTGTCTAAAAATTCCGGTCGCGGCGGTTCACGGCGCACATCCAGCGCACGAATGGCCGACTCGCACATACGGTGAGCCAGATCGCCGAACAGCAAATATAAATTGCTTAGCTGCTTCAGCCGGTACAGCACGGCCTGCTCCTCCGTGGCCTGCTCCCGGTTCCAGCCGTTGTGGGAACCATAATAATGAAAATAATATTTGCGCAGGCATTCATCAAATGTATTGGCCCTTGATTGAGAGTAGGACCAGGGCGGATACATAACCAACTTGGCCGTTCCCTCCTTGACTGAAAAGGTCTACCGATTAATTATACCTTAAATCGGACGGGATTGGAGCATAAAAGAGGAACAACCGTTCTTTATGAGCGCAAAAAAATAGCAGACCCGCCACAGCGGATGATCTGCTATTTTCCCTGATTTCAATATTTAATCTCTTTCAATGACCAGCATTCCGTCCTGGACAGTAACCTCCGCTCCAAGAGCCGTGGCAGCTTGGCGAAGCGGCACATACAGCGTACCGTCTTCAGCGGCAAATACCGGCTGCGGCAGGTCAATCGTCCGATCGCCCGCCTTGATCTGCTTCATTCCTTTTTTGATTACAAACTTCGCTTCCGTAATATCGTCGGTCACCGTGATTTGCTTCGCAGCCGCGTCCCAGTCCAGCTCGGCATCCAGCTCGGCGGCGATATCACGCAGCGCAATCATGGTCGTGCCTTTTTTAATCACCAGGTCATAGTAGCTGTCTTCCGGATCAATGACAATTTCCTTATGCGTCAACTGCAGGTCGTTCTTCAAAATATCATAAACCTTCGAGCTGCTGTCAAAGTTGCGCAGGGTGTCTCCCGGCGTCAAGCCGTCTTCTTCTACATTGATGACACCGCCTGAAGTGTCCACCTTATCGGCAGTCACCGCACCGTTCACATTCCATAGCTCGCTTTCGGAGCGAAGTGTGAACGAAGTGATCGGCAAATCTTCCATTCCAGGCAAGGCGACGGTCAGTTCCGTACGGTCTTTGCGCAAATCTTTATTCGCATCAAAATACATATCGGTTTTCAGCACCGTGTTTGGCCCCAGTACAGTCCGCAGCTCCGGTGCCTGTGTATACATCAGGCTTACGCCGGCATCATATTGGCTTACGACCTGATCCAGCGCGTCTTTGGCCTCCGTGTACAGATTATTCAAAATCTCTTCCCGGCTATCGCCGAACCCGGCCAGACCTTCTTTAAGGCTCTCCTCTTCACCGAAAGCGGCAGCGATCTCTGCAGCCAAATCCAGCCCCTGTCCGATCAACCGCTTCAGTCCTTCTTCATCCTGGGCCAGGCTCTGAAGCATCGGTTTAACGAGCTGCACCAGCTCTTCTCCTGTCAGCTGGACAGACAGCTTCGTCAGATCAACCTGCTCTCCGTTCACTTCCTCGGTTACCTTTGCAACCGAGATATCCTTCGGATTCGGCGAATGCTCAATGAACAGTCCGGCTGCTTCCAGCACCAGGTCATTGATCTTGTCCTTGTAAGCATACGGATCAAAACCCTCAGGCAGCCCTTCCAGCGCTTCTGCCTGGTTCAATCCTATGTAGTAGGGCTTCTTGGAGCCTTCCAGCTCAAATGCCAGCCCCGACTGATCCATGGACATGGCAAACGGCAGGCTTACATCCTGGTAATGGAAAGCGCCCTTGGCGGATACAACATCCTCCGATTGGATTTTGGCTTCATAAACAGATATCGATACAGAGTTAATAAAATCAATGATTTCCCGGTCTTCCGCCGAAGCACTGCCAGCAGGCTCAACGTGAAAGGACAGTGTGGAGCTGGACTCCTGCGGTTTGACTTTGAGCGTGCCGAGCAGTCCCTGGTTGACATCAAAGCCCCCTACCGCCTGACATCCCGTTAAGATTACGAGCAGCAGGACAAGCGGAGCTGCAAGCCATTTTTTCAGCTTCATGTAAATCTCCTTCCCCAAGTTTATTAGTGACATCACATGAAGAGCAGTTTCCTAGTTCCATTATCGCAAGCTTGCCTTGATTTGTAAATCAGCTCCTTTTCGTTTATTCCCGGGACAAGCTCTCAAAACCTGGTATGCAGGTCCTAGCTTCCTTCCGACTGCAGCATGCGATGGGCCAGCAAGGCCATTTCCAGACAGTGTCTTTTATCAGGAGCAAGCATATCCGTACCGATAATTTCGGTGATTTTAACGAGCCGGTTGTACAGCGTCTGCCGATGGATATACAGCTTGTCGGCTGTATCCTTCTTGGAGCCATGGCATTGAAAATACATATCCAGTGTGTCCAGCAGCTGCATTTGATGCTCCTGATCGTATGCTATGAGAGCGCCAAGATGGTCTTCAACAAAGGCGACCAGAAAAGGAGTATCCGGCACGGCCTTCAGCAGCTGATAGATGCCCAATTCGTCATAAAACAGTCTATCTTTCATACGCGCTACACAACGCGCGGTTTCGATGACCTGATAGGCCTCATGCAAGCTCCGGTCCGTCTCCAGCATTCTGCTTCTGCTCTTCCCGAAGCCTGCATGAATGCGCACCTCGCTCAGTTCCTCCTCCGCATACCGGTTCAGATGCTGCACAATATTGGACAGGACGGTTCGCAGGTTGGTCAAGGAACGCGCTGTAATCGATTCCTTGGCACACAGCAGATAACAATGGTTGCCCTTCATCATCAGCAAGCTGTGCAGATTATGTTTTTTGAGCAGGGAGCGCAGCAGGACAAGGATATCCTGATGAATCGCTTCCCGGCGCACCTGACCTGCTTCCTTGTCAAGGGACTCCACCTCAAAAATGCCCGCCATGAACAAATATTCGCCCTTGGCAAGCAGACGAAGTCCCATTCGGGTCTGAGCCTGTTCCTCGCTGCTGATCTGCCTGTTCATGAGCTCCTGAATGAGCTCGTTCTGATTCCGCAGCAGACGTTCCTCCAGAAATTGAGTGCGCAGGACAAGCGTCGCGGCCGCTTTGGCTGTGTAATCCAGCAGCAGCGGCACCGCTTCTCCCGGCTGCTCGCCATTTAGTATAATACCAACAGCGGAGAATACCTGTCCAAAGCACACGACCGGCTGAAATAAAACCGAGGTATGACCGTTCAGTTGAAAAAGAAGATGATTCTCCCGGTCCGCACTCATCCGCCCCGCTACTTCCCGTCCGTATATATCCCCCAGCTTCTCCGCAAGCGCCGCATCGACGGAAGGCACGAACCGGCTCGCGTTGATCGAAGAAATATACACAACCGGTCTTGATACATAATCATGCAGCAGCCGCAATATTGCGGACATGTCCGAGCTGCGCAGCGTCTCCTGCTGAAGCTTGCGCGAGAAGCTTTCCAGATTCTGCAGCAGCAGATGATGACGGTTAATGAGCAGCGAATGGATGTCCTGTGTAATTTCGACAAAGCGGACCGGCTGCTCAAATACGATCACCGGAAAATCATGCTCCTCGGCCCATTCCAAAATTTCGTCAGGAACCGCATCAATCGTGGTGCCAAATTCCACACACAAACCTGCTGCTCCCTGGCTGAACAACTGCTTCATATATTCAAATCGTTCTTCCTCATAACGCTTCAGCCACAGTCCGGTCGTTAAAATCAGATCATTTCTGCTCACAAAGGGGGAGACATGTGTAATTTCCAGCACATGCACCCAGCCCACCGGACGGTGTATCCCCCGCTCTCCCGCAGCCAGCCTGGCCCGGTGAAATACCGGGCGTTTCAGCATCTCTGCAATGGTAAAAAGATCTTTACCCTTCATCCATCCACCCCAAATGTCATAATAAATAACATGATCATCCATTTATAACCAAATAATATAAAAGCATCAACAAACAGTCGAGCCTAAAACGCAAAATTATTGACACTTTGTATGATGCCATCCTTCAGCACCCTTTGTAAACTGGTATTAAATCTAACATTAGAGGTGCATGACCATGATCATCGGGGTTCCCAAGGAAATCAAGAATAATGAAAACCGGGTTGCTCTGACCCCTGCAGGCGCTTCGGAGCTGGTTCGCCGGGGCCACACCGTATTGATCGAGCAGCATGCCGGCGCGGAAAGCGGATTTCAGGATGCAGATTATGCGGATGCAGGCGCTTCCCTGGTCGAAACGGCGGCCGAAGTATGGGCGGAGTCCGGGATGATTATGAAAGTAAAAGAACCACTGGAAAGCGAATACGGGTACTTCCGTCCGGGTCTCGTCCTGTTCACCTACCTTCATCTTGCTGCCGAGCCGTCACTTGCCGAGGCCCTGACCACAAGCGGCGTGACAGCGATTGCCTATGAGACAATCACTGTCAGCGGAACTCTGCCGCTGCTGACGCCGATGAGCGAAGTGGCCGGACGCATGTCCGTGCAGATCGGAGCCCAACTGCTGGAACGGCCGAAAGGCGGAAAAGGCATCCTGCTGTCCGGCGTACCGGGTGTCAAACGCGGCAAAGTCGTCATTATTGGCGGCGGTGTCGTCGGAACGAATGCTGCCAAACTGGCCGTCGGGCTCGGAGCGGATGTGACCGTCATTGACCTGAGCCTGCACAGACTGCGGCAGATGGACGATATTTTCGGCAACCAAATGAATACGCTCGTATCCACCCCTTCTAACATCGCCCAAGCTGCCGCAGAAGCCGATCTGCTGATCGGTGCCGTTCTGATCCCCGGTGCCAAGGCTCCGAAGCTCGTTACAGAGGAAATGGTCAAAGCCATGAAGCCCGGCTCCGTCATTGTCGATGTGGCCATTGACCAGGGCGGCATCGTGGAGACGATCGACCGGATTACAACCCATGATCAGCCTACGTATGTAAAACACGGAGTTGTACACTACGCGGTAGCCAACATGCCGGGGGCCGTTCCCCAGACCTCCACAATTGCGTTAACGAATGCCACCATGCCTTTTGCCGTGCAAATAGCGGACAAGGGCGTTCTGGCAGCGATCCGCAGCAGCGAGGCGATTCAGAGCGGCGTCAATGTGATGAACGGGAAAATAACGTATGAAGCGGTGGCGCATGATCTCGATTATGACTATGTGCCTGTTCTTCAGGCCATGCAGGAAGCAGCACTCAAACAGCCGAATTGAGCTTGGGCACTCCTTCGTCAGTTCCATTTTCCATTAAAAATCCCCCTTATCCGACAAAATCGGTTAAGGGGGTTTAGTTATTAAATGTTTGCCAGTGCTGCCGTTCTCGGTAAATAACCTACTTTGATGGCATGTTCTATCATTCTTTTCATGAAGAGGCTGTCGGGAAGAACACATGTAATGCCAGTCCCCTGCAGAGCCCCGGAGGTCAACCCGCATCCATATCGGTAGCGGGAATCCTTCGCCCCGTCTCCTTCAAGCTGAGCAATTGCCAGCTTAACGCCTTCCGTATTTTTCGGGGCGGCAGGATCAAATAACCATGTCCTGTACGCCTCCTGCTCCATCAATTCAATTTCGTATCCATATTCACGGAAGAGATTGACCCACGAAGTATACGAAATCGTTTGCGGATTGCAAATATGGAACACCCTTCCCAAAGAATCGGACCGCAGCGCAAGAGCCACGATTGATTTTCCCGCGTAATCAATCGGAGTGAAATCGACCTCCCATTGTACCTGTGGAGCTTTGCCAAGCAGCAGCATGGCCTTTAACATGCGATAGAACGAATTACTGTCGATATTTTTCTGGAAAAGCCCGCTTTCCGAATGGCAGGACAAATTACCTGCCCGATAAATGCTGACATGCAGCCCCTGCTGCGCCGCTGCCATAAGTGCTTTCTCCGCTTCCAGCTTGCTGTTCGTGTACAGATTCTCCACTTTAAGATCAGGACGCAGCGTCTGCTCGCTTACCACCTGCTCCCACTGTCCGCTTAATGCCAGATCTTCCGGTATGCCCATTGTCGAAACATGATGGAACCGGATAGGGTTTGCGCATCCGCGTGCAAGCTCGATTAAGGACAATGTGCCGGCTATGTTCGTTTTCGCAAATTGCTCTTCATCTCCGAAATGCCTTACGTCTGCGGCGCTATGGACAATCATATCCAGTACACCCGCCAGCTTATGTTTCGTTTCAGGCATGATGCCAAGATCCTCGCGCTCCAAATCCCCTTCCACCGCGACCACGCGGTCCTTCATGAGCTTACTGACGGACGAGCCAAAAAAATATTCCATATGGCTTTGAATTCTTGTCAAACCCGGATCAATTCCCGGCCGGACCAGGCAATAAACGACAGCTTTGCTTTGGACCAGCAGCTCATGCAGCAAATAAGCGCCCAGATATCCGGTAGCTCCCGTCAATAACACAGTCTTAGGGTCTTGGAAGCTGATTTCGGTATTTCCGACCCGTTGCGGGATTTGAGGATGCTCCTCCAGCGGAATAGCTGGTCCGGTCAACACAACAGATTGTTCCACTGTCTGTAGCTTTTCCACCTTCAGCTGCCCGATGTGCGCGGATAGCGCTTTGACCGTCCGGTACTGGAAGAAATCATTGATTTTGAGATCCGGATAATGCGGCTTTAACAGGACCAGGACGTGAATGATCGCCAAAGAGTCGCCGCCAATCGAGAAAAAGTCATCGTGCCGACCTACCTGTTCCACACTCAGTACTTCCTGCCATGACTCCGCAACACGCCGCTCGATATCCGTAGCCGGCGGTTCGAATTCGACATCCGGCACGGCCATCTCCCGATGGTCGTAGTTTTTCAGGCTTTTCCGGTCGATCTTGCCCGTCGGTGAAGTCGGCATGGTTTCAAGCTGGATAATCCATTTCGGGATGAAATAGGAAGGCAGTCTAGTTCCCAGCAAACGCTTGATGACAGGGGCAGGCAATAAGCCGCCATCTCTCGTTGTAAAGTAACCGATCAGCATATTTTGACCATCCGTATCCTTCTTGCTAATGACGGCCACATTTTGTACGTTTGGAATTTTGGCGAAGCTGTCCTCAATTTCCCCGATTTCAATGCGATGGCCTCGAATTTTGATCTGGGAATCACGACGGCCGACGTATTCGATCGTTCCGTCCGGAAGCAGTTTCGCAATATCGCCGGATTTATAGATTTGACCTTCGCCAAACGGATTGGCGATAAAGGCTTCCGCCGTTTTTTCCGGCTGATTCAGGTAGCCTTTAGCCAAGCCTACAGTCGAAATATATACTTCTCCGTGTACATTAACCGGGCATAGCTGATTTTCTTCATTAACGATATAGACCTTGTAATTATGAATTGGCCTGCCGATCGGAACATTCGTCAAGTCATCCGGAATGAATCCCCTGATTGTGTGTGTTGTCGTACATACGGTGCATTCCGTCGGCCCATAGACGTTGACAATTTCGATCGCGTCCTTGAATTTGCGCTGGAATGCGCGAACCTGTTCGCCATAAAGCGCTTCGCCCGCCACCGTAATCAGCTTTACGCCGGACAACCTGCGGAAACCTTCGTCCGATAAATACGCGGACAGCTGGTTGAAAAACACGGTCGGAAGAATCGTAATGATGGTTGTTCCCGTTTTTTCGACAGCAACAGCGAACTCCTCGACCGATACCCGTTCCTCAGGTGATAGCAGATACAAGTGCGCGCCGTAAAATAACGCACCGATTGTATCCCATACCGAGGCGTCAAAGCTATAGGTAGCGAACTGTGTAAGCACGTCTTCAGGCCCGATCCCGCAATCTTTGCGGACCGTTTCCCCCAGGTTGACCACGCCTTCATGTGCGATCAGCGCACCCTTCGGCCTTCCCGTTGAGCCAGACGTGTAAATGATATAAGCAAGATCGTCAGGTTTTACCCCGTTATCGACATTCCCGGTGCCTTCGAATGCATCCATCATGCCGGAATCCATCGAAATGATTCCCTTGACCGTATCCACTTCTGTGCATAGCAGCGCTGCCTGCTCCTGATATTCGCTTTTGGTCAGGATAAAAGAAGATCCCGTATCCGACAAAATATAGCGGTTGCGGTCTTCCGGATGCTCAGGATCAACCGGCACGTATACACCTCCCGCCTTGAGGATGCCAAGCAGGCTGACGATAAGCTCAAGGCTCCGCTCCATAAAAATCGAAACGAATTCACCTGTGCGCAATCCCTGCTGCAGCAGCATCCGTGCGGTACGATTCGCCTTTTCGTTCAATTCCCGATAAGTAAACTGCCCATGGATCGATGACACCGCAATCCTTTCTGGATATAAAGCAGCCGCCAGCTCGAACATGCCGTGAATGGTCTTCGATTTGTCGTAAGGCCATGCCGTATCGTTCATTTGCTCATAGATAGCTTTATCCTGCCCGGTCAAAATATCGATAGCAGCGATCAGGCGATTGGCATCCGTAAGCGCCGCATCGAGCAGCGTATGGAAATATTCAACATACCTGCGGATCGTGCCTTCCAACAGGACAGAACTGTCGTAAGTCACCCGTATGGTCCAGTGGTCGCCGCTCTCAAACAGCTGCCAGTTCAACAGCTCCTGTACTGCCTCAATCGGCTGACCCATCGAAAAGCGGGTATCAAACTGAAGCTCCGGGGCAGCTTCGGCGCCTGCGGCCATTTGGGCGGTTATGCTGCTTTTAAGGGTGGAGAAGGTCTGTTTCTGTTCAAAGTTCATTAGCAGCGGAACGGCTTTTCCTTCGTTAGAAATCCATTCCGCTATAATGTCGGCTTCGCCCGATAAACGGTAAAGCAGTGCAAAATAAGCCGCTGCCAAAATCCCGGCTTGCTCTCCGCCGTCCTTCAATTGCCCGAGCTTGGCGCACAGGCTTTCCTCCATGGGAACATCTGCTGTTAAGTAGGAATACGTTCGGCCGTGACGTGACGAATCAAGCGGGATGAATAGCAGTGGACTTTCGGTTACCAAAGCAGCAGTGTAATGATTAATCTCCGTCATTTCTGTTAATTCCTCCTTAGCAGTAAGCAGCATTGGATTCGGTGCCAGGATAAAAATGGCTAGTCTTTAAGCACGTACTTGAAATTGGTTAAGAAGTTTCTGAAGTTCTTCCGACAGACCCGAAAGTTCTGTCGAGGATTGGAAGATAGCTTCCATATTCTCTTTTTGCTCTTTGACGGAATCGGAAATTTTGGCGCTATTTACAGCTGTTACGCCAACCGAAGCCGACAAACTTTCAGACGTTGCCGTAAGCTCCTGCGTTCCTGCCGCCAGTTCTTCCGTCGAACTGGACACCTCCTGAATTTGCATCGTTACGTTTTGTGTGGCTTGCAGGATTTCATTTAAAATCTGGCTCGTCGTATTGGTAATCTGCAGACCGCCGCTTACTTCACGGGTACCTTGCTCCAACGCTTGGACGGCTACCCGGATCAACTCTTGAATTTCTTTGACGAGCTCCGAAATTTGGTTCGCAGATTGATCCGACTGCTCAGCCAGTTTTCTTACCTCGCCGGCGACAACGGCAAAACCTTTGCCATGCTCGCCGACCCTTGCGGCTTCAATGGCCGCGTTTAGCGCCAACAGGTTGGTTTGGCTGGATATGTTCATAATAATCGATACAATGTTTCCGATTTCCAGGGAACGGCTGTCCAGCGACTTAATGGCGTTCGTCGACTTGCCGACGAACGTTTGGATTTGCTCCATTTGCGTCATAACCTGTTTCACGGACGTATTGCCTTCAGTAGATTTCAATTCCATGTCAAACGCTTCCTGCGCAACCTTCGAAGAATTTTCAGCGATGTTCTGGATGACGGTTGCAATTTCAGACATAGCTCTTGCGGTGCTTACGGAAGCTTGCTCCTGCTCTACGATACCTTGCGAGATTTCCTCAACGCTTTGCGTAATCAGGTTCGAATTTTTGCTGTTCAGCTCCGAGATTTCACGAAGGCTACTAGCAGAATTTGTAACCGAGTGAGAAGTATGTTGAACCTTGAGCATCATATCGTTCATTTGATTCACCATACTGTTAAACTTGCTGTTGACGATCCCGAGATCATCCAGGCCAGTCTTCAACTCGACATTCAAATTGCCGCTGCTGACCTCCTCGATGCCGCGTACCAATTCTTTAATAGGTTTCAAAGTCAAGCGCGACAAAAAGTACTGAATCAGGAAGATGAGCAGCATGAAAATAAGCATAATGGTTATGCCGTTCACAAGAAGCTTCTGCAGTCCTTCAGGAACAGCACTAGCATCCGCGTCCGCGCCGAGGAATGCGATAATCTCTCCCTGCTCGTTCTTCACCGGATAAATGATCGTCGTCCAGATTCCGAAGCTGTCGCTATAAAGCATCGTAAATGTCGGCTTGCCGTCTTTAAGCATCGTGGCAACAGCAGTCGCCATAGCTTCCGGCTGATCATACATATCACCGATGTTAACGTTATCTGCCGAGAATGCTTCAACGAGATTGGTAGGCATGCCAATCAGCGAAGTTTGGTTCCCTCCTTTCAATTCTGTACCAAACAGGTACGCTTGAGCGATATTCGGGTTGTAATTATGAATATCGTCCAGTTTTTTTTGCAACTCAGCCTGCGCCGATCCTTTGTAGCTCTTCTGGGTAATCGCCTGGGCGACAAGAGCCGGATCAATTTCTTCGGCCCATTTCTGGGTAATCGCCATAATTTGCCCTTGCAGTTGCTTAATCAAGATTGATTTTTGTGTTATGTAACAGGATGTTATCAAAATCGCACCAATCAAAATAATGTTAATAAAGGCCAACAACAAATTTTTGGTGAAGAAGGACATACGTCTGATCAACAACATTTGTTTTAACGCTCCTATTATAAATTTATTGTCGCAGCTTTGGCTGCATTTTCAACTTACGGCTTAATGGCCCCCCTTTGTTAAATTTAGAACTCCATATAATCCGACATGGTCTATTAAACAATCGCTATGTCGCCAAATTTCTACATAGACTATCAATAATATCGGCCTTATTGACTAAAAAATTAATAGTTAATTGTAAAAATTTCGTGAAAAACAAATTAAATATAGTCCTTTGTGACTACACATATGAAAAAAAGCCCTGACACAACAACACAAACAGGCACAGATTTCAGGCCTGTTTGTATTGTTGTCCAGAGCTTTCTCCAACTACTGCAAATTATGCAAGATAGGCTTCCTTCACCTGGTTATTGGACAGCAGCTTGGCGGCATCATCATGCATGATGATTTCGCCGGTCTGAATGACATAACCCCGGTGAGCGATCTGCAGCGCATGGTACGCATTCTGCTCCACCAGCAAAATCGTCATGCCCGCCTCATTCAGCTCCTGTATGATTTCGAATATTTGATCTACCAGCACCGGCGCAAGTCCCATGGACGGCTCATCCAGCAGCAAAATTTTCGGGTTCATCATCAGTCCCCTGGCAATGGCGAGCATCTGCTGTTCCCCGCCGCTCATCGTGCCTCCAGCCTGATGATAACGTTCCTTCAGTCGCGGAAAATAAGTGAAGGCCTGTTCGATCCGCTGCTTGATCAGTCTCTTGTCCTTGACGGAGAAGGCTCCCATCTCCAGATTTTCCTTGACCGTAAGTTTGGGAAAAATACGCCGTCCTTCGGGAACATGCGCGATTCCGCCCAAGGCGATCAGGTGCGGCTGCTCGGAAATCATATCTTTTCCGTTGAATACGATCCTGCCCTTGGTTTTGACCTGGCCGCAGATGGATTTCAACGTAGTAGATTTCCCCGCGCCGTTCGAACCAATGAGCGTTACGATCTCCCCCTCATTCACTTGCAGGGAAATCCCTTTTAACGCCTGAATCGCGCCATAATAGGCCTCCACAGCTTCCATTGTCAGCAAGCTCATATCGTCACCTCTTCTTCCACAGCGCTCTTGCCGAGATAAGCCTCGATGACCTTCGGATTCGAGCGGATATCTTCAGGGCCGCCTTCTGCGATCTTCTCCCCGTGATCCAATACAAGAATATGATCGGACAGCTCCATAACCAGCTTCATGTCATGCTCGATCAGGATGATCGAGATGCCAAGCTCCTGCTGGATGCGGCGGATCAGCGCCGTCAGCTCCGCCGTCTCGCGCGGGTTCATTCCCGCTGCCGGCTCATCCAGCAGCAGCACTGACGGTCTGGCCGCAAGCGCGCGCGCAATTTCCAGCCGCCGCTGCGCTCCGTAGGACAGACTGGCCGCTTCTTCGTTGTACAGCGTCTCGAGGCCGACATATTCCAGCAGACTGTACGCCTCTATCTTGGCCTGCTGCTCTTCATGCCTAACCCGCGGCAAATTCAGCAGTGTGCCAATCACACCTGAGCGCAGGTGAATGTGCATGCCGACCATGACATTTTCCAGTACGGTCATACTGCCAAACAGCCGGATATTCTGGAATGTCCGCGCAATGCCCCGGCCGGTAATGCGGTCAGGCTTCACATTCACGATGGATTGTCCTTTCAGCTCAATCTGCCCTTCATCCGGAACGTAAATCCCGGTGATCATATTAAAAAATGTCGTTTTCCCGGCACCATTCGGTCCGATTACCGCCGATATTTTCCCTTCCGGAAATTCAAAGTTCACACCGTTCACGGCTGTAAGCCCGCCAAAGCGCTTGACCAGATTCGTTACTTTTAGTACCGCCATATGGATTACCTCCCCCGTATATGCATGTCATTCGGATAGCGCGGTTGCCTTGACGGCAGCGGGCTGATCCTTCACCTGCTCCAGCTTCACAGGCCGATTTTTCGCGCGAATCAGTCCGTTGGGCCTGAAAATGGCGACAAGAATCAGAATGGCACCAAATATGAACCGCTGCATTTTGGCAGGAGACAGCGCGTTCGGAACCTGCACAATGCCCTGCATGGACAGTTGGTTCAGCCAGTTGGTGAACTCGGTGAGCACTTGGAGATTCAATATCGTGACAAGGCTGGCTCCCAAAATGACGCCCGGAACGCTTCCCATGCCCCCGAGCACGACCATCACCAGAATCGTCGTCGACTCGATCAATGTAAAGCTTGTTGGATCAATAAACGTTTGCTTGGCAGCGAACACAACGCCCATCATGCCTGAAAAGGATGCGCCGATCGCAAAAGCCGTCAGCTTCGTGCGGATCAGCGGGATGCCCATCGACTGGGCGGCGATTTCATTCTCGCGCACAGCCTTCCAGGAGCGGCCGAGTCTGGAATGCTCGAATCTGCGGACGGCAAAAATAACAACCGCCAGAATGCCAATTACGATGAAATAAAATTGGTGCGGAAACGCAAACTGGAAACCGAACAGATTGGGCTGCTGGATGGAAGACAGGCCGAGCGCACCGTTGGTGATATTCACCGGCTTCTCAAGATTGTTGAATATAATCCGGATGATTTCACCGAAGCCGAGGGTTACGATCGCCAAATAATCGCCTTTTACTCTGAGCACCGGCAGCCCCAGCAGAATGCCGAATATGCCTGCCATGAATCCGCCGAGCAGGATGAAGATCCAAAATGACGCGCCTGACAGCGGAAACAGGTCGCCGGCAATGAAATTGTTGGCCTGGCCTGTGGCAAATATGCCGTACGTATAGGCGCCCACCGCAAAAAAAGCGACAAACCCCATATCCAGCAATCCGGCAAACCCGACCACAATATTCAGCCCCAAAGCCATCGCAATATAAATGCCGCACTGTGTCGCGACTTCCATATAAGACTCATACGCAGGCCCGCCAGAGCTCGCAAACGGAATAATCAGCACAAGCAGCACGCCGGCGATAGCCCACTTCATGCCGTTGCTGAAGGTTGTGTAATACAGAAGCAGCAACGATCCGAGCAGAAGCAAAAAGGAAATGACCGATTTATCCATAAAATAGACGCCGGAGGCGGTCACGGCCACAAACAGCAGCAGCAGCGCTGCCTGCGCCGGCTTATTCGCGATTAAGGTCTTCATATGTTGCATCGGTTTCACCTACACTTTCTCTTTGACGGCTTTACCGAACAAGCCCTCAGGTTTGAATATCAGTACGATAATCAGAATCATGAACGCAAATACATCCTTATACTCGGCGCCGAAGTTGCCGTCCGTAAGCAGCCCCAGGTTGGCAGACGCAAACATTTCCAGCACACCGATGACAATCCCGCCAAACATGGCCCCGCGGATGTTGCCGATTCCGCCCAGCACCGCCGCCGTGAAGGCTTTCATGCCCAGAATAAAACCGATATAAGGGTCTATGGTTCCATACTGCTGTGCAAACAAAACGCCCGTAGAACCACCGAGTGCGGAGCCTATGAAAAAGGTAAGTACAATGACTTTATTAACGTTGATCGACATCAGGGACGCCGTCTCACGGTCCTGGGCAACCGCACGCATGGCCACTCCCCATTTCGTCCGGTTGACGAACAGATCCAGCCCCACCATCAACAGCACCGCAATAATCAGAATAAAAATAGTGTTTGTTTTGATAGAAGTGTCCGTGAAAGCACCGGATACGGAGGAAAGAGGCAGATCGATCCTTCCATCAAACAACGAAGGCGTGCTTACAATGAAGTTGCCGGTTTTCAGCTCGGCGATAAAACGGATCAGATCCTGCAGCACAAAGGAAACCCCGAATGCGGAGATCAGAGAGATCAGCTTCGGCGCCTTGCGCAGCGGCCTGTAGGCGACCCGTTCGATCCCGACCCCGAGCGCTCCGGTTACCATCATGGCCACGAATATAATCAGTACATAGGATAACCACGCTGGCAGACCGCCCAGCAGGCCAAAGCCCTGAAAAAGAAACAGTACAGCAGTCCCGACAAAAGCGCCGGTCATAAAAATTTCCCCATGCGCAAAATTGATCAGCTCCAAAATTCCGTAGACCATGGTGTAGCCCAGTGCAACGACGGCGTAAATGGCGCCTAACGCCAGCCCGTCAATCAGCACCTGCGGCAAGCTTTGCAGTATTGTCGCGAACATGATTGGTTACCCCTTCCGTCTGATAAGAAAAACGTCAGTATCAAAACTACAGCCAGGCTGTATGTCCAATCCGGAACATACCTCCTGGCTGCGTGGATCCCAGATTACTTATTTTTTTCGATTTCCGAGACTATCGCTCCCGGGTAGGTCGCCCCATCAAACTTATAAATGAAGACTTTGGCATACGAGTTATCACCGATCTCGTCAAAAGAAACCTTGGTGGCAACACCCTGGAAATCCTTCGTAGCCCTTACCGCATCACGCACTTTCTCACGGGCAGGCAGCTCCCCGCCGTTCTCTTCGATGGATTTCTTGATTGCTTCCAGCATGACACTCATCGAATCATAGGCATAGACGGAGTAGCCTTCTGCCTTCTTGCCGAACTTCTGTTCATACTGGTCAGCCCATTTCTTGCCCTCTTCCGTTTTCGTGATATCCCCGGCAACGGAGCTGTAGAGCGAGCCGTCGACATCTTCGCCGGCAATATCAACCAGGCCTGAGGAGTCAAGTGCATCCCCACCCATAATCGGAGCCTTAATTCCTTTATCACGAGCCTGCTTGATCAGAAGTCCGCCTTCAGCGTATAAACCGCCAAAGAAGATAAAGTCTGGATTTTTGCTGGCAGCAATGTTAAGTACGCCGTTAAAGTCCTTTTCGCCTACTGTAATGCCCTCGTAACCGGAAATCGTGGCTCCAAGCCCTTCCGCAGCATCACGGAACGCTTCGGCAAGACCTTGTCCGTATGCTGTTTTGTCTTGAATGACGAAAATGTTTTTTGCCCCCACGGTGTTAACCGCATATTCGGCAGCTGCCGGCCCTTGGAAATCATCACGGGCTACTACACGGTTCGCCACTTTCAGTTTTCGGTCTGTGAAGTCTGTAGCCGTACTTGCAGGAGAGATCATAGGAATGTTGTATTTCTCATAAACAACCGAAGACGGAATGGAAACGCCGGAATTCAAATGTCCGATCACACCCAGCACCGCCTGATCAGCACCGATAAGCTCGGAGTTGGCTACGCCCTTCTTGGGGTCGCTCTGATCGTCATAAGGAACCAGCTCCAGGTCATATCCAAGAGCCTTAAACTCTTCCGCATGATCCTCCAGCGACATTTGGGCGCCAAGCTTGATCGATTCACCCTGAATGGCGCTTCCTCCGGACAATGGAGATTGAGTGGCGATTTTAATGACCTTTCCTCCGCCTCCCGACCCAGTGGTGCCCGAAGCTGCCGGTGTGGTGCCTGCCGTGCCTCCTCCCCCGCTTCCGCAGCCAGCCAGCAGTCCGGCTATGAGTGTTAATGCCAACCATCCTTGTCCCTTCATCTTCACAAACATTCCCCCAATTTTCTTTTGTGTCACTTTACTTAACATAAAGTGGTATTAATAATACACTTAGTATACACAGAAATATATAATTGGGCAATTCCTTTTTTCGGATTTTATCTTCATAAATATGAGTTATAGTTAAATTTATATTTCATTTTTTATGTTTTTATAATTTTTTCGTTATTTTTTTATGATTAGAAATAAACCCATCCCGTTTTCTTCTCCGGAAAAGCGTGAATTTTTAAAGAATAATATTTAATGATTTCAAATTTAGAGTTATATAAATTAACATAAAAATAACACAATCCCGAATAATTCTCGGGATTGTGTTATTTAATATTTTCTAAAAAAAATATGTTAGTATAAATTTGTTAAACATTCAGTCAATTGGTTATATATCCCTATGATTTCATCGCTTGACATGCGGACAAGCCCGCTGGAAGAGGGAGCAACAAATTCATGAGTAAACGGATACTGCGGATCGGGCTGAAATCCCCAACTCGCCTGTTTTTTCCGGCTGTACTCCGTATACACCCCTTTGCCTACAAAACACGCAACTCTGGGACGATACATCGCCAGCTTCTCGCGTAGAATACGCCTGCCCTCCGCATACTCTTCGCGGGTAATATCTGCAATGCCTCGGGTCGGTCTGGCCACAATGTTCGTGAATCCGTAGCCCAATTGCAGCAGTTCTCCGTCCTCTGAGGCCTGATACAGCCGCGGTGTCAGGCCGGACTGATGCAGAATGCGCCAGAAGTTGTTGCGCGGATTGGCATAATGATGCCCCGTCTCTCCTGAGCGCAGACTTGGATTAAAGCCGATAAATACGACGGATAAACCGTGCTCCAGATGATCAGGAATTCCGTTCATACGATATCGAGCGGCATTTTACGTCTCGGCGCAGGGAACACCTTTTCTTCAAGCGGAATGCTGCCGCGCCAGTGCAGCAGATACAGATCGGCATAGTCCGTACCGAGGCGCTTCAGGCTGGCTTCACAGGCAGCCGCCAGCCCTTTGCTGTCGGCATGATGCGGGTAAGCCTTGGTGACGAGAAATACGCTGTCCCGCTTCCCTTTTATCGCTTCCCCGACGATTTTCTCAGCCTCTCCGTCGGCATACATTTCCGCCGTGTCGATCAAGGTCATGCCGAGATCAATGCCCGTCTGCAGCGCCTTTACCTCTGCGCCTCGTGCCGCCGCATTCTCTCCCATATCCCAGGTTCCCTGGCCGATTACCGGCACATTCGTGCCATCAGGCAATGTCACACTTTTATGCTGTTGACCGCTCATCATGTTCCCTCCTTGGTTAGTTCCTTCTTCATGCTTGTACATTTATTATGGCTCAATCTAGAGAACGGAGCTTCACCCAAGGCTTACCTCGAATGATCGATCTATCCGGTGCATTTCTGTGCTTACGGTTGTCACAGCGCTTATTCGACTGAAAAAACGGAGGTTTCTTTTCTAACAGTTATATGCGCGCTTATTTAGGCAAACCAGCCCTTTTACCTGCAAAAAAAGAGAAATAGGCTCACTGGCAACCATTACATTTTGTAACCCCCCGTTTTTGCCCAAATAGCGTTACTTACAACTGTTAGAATATTCGCGCTTTTATTCTCACTCGCACCTATTCATCGGTCAAGCATCGCTTTCGGTTTTGAGCTTTATTATGGCAAAAAAAGCCCCGGAGCATGTCCGAAGCCTTCCCGCAACACCTAACACCTATACCGGCGAAGCCACAATCAGAAAGCGCTGCTGTGTCGTTTCCCAGAAGCCGCGAGTTTTGATTTCCTTATGTATGCCATACAGCGCCTCCTTATGGTCCTCAATCCGGAATCCGACAGCCTGCCACTCGATGGCCTTCAAATAATACACCAGTGCTCCAATGTCATAAAAACGCTGCATTGGCGCCTGTTCCCGCTTCTTAATAATTTTAAAGCCGTTTGCCTCCAGCTCCTTGACGGCAAAGTCCAAATTCCAATGCTGGAATTCATCGTTCAGCGGAACTCCAAGCCTTTCGTTAATTTCTCTACAGTCGGTCCCGCCAACCTGCTGTGTCAGGAAAATGCCCGAGTCCCGCAAAATCCGCCGCACCTCGCGCACGGAATAGGATTCATGCCTGTTAATGACGAGATCAAACCGCCCGTCCGCAAAAGGCAGCTCATCATCTGCAAACACCTGCTCCACCTGAATGCCGAGCGGCTCAAGACGTGCTTTGGCGATCGGAACGTTCGGCGCATAACCTTCCGTTGCGCACGGATCCTGCGGGAACGGGCCCAGCATGGACAGCAGCTCTCCGCCACCTGTCCCCATATCCAGCATCGCATTCGCCTTGTTCATGTACGAAAGCACAATGCTTCCGTAGGACCAATCCAGCGGTTCCTCCTGCATTCTGCCTGTTTTTTCGATATAGGAGAAGTCCCATCCGCTGAATTGCCTGTTCATATGCTCCAGATAAAATAAAAATTGCGCATCATAGTTCAACTACATTCGGCCTCCTGTGTATATGTATGGGTCCCAAAAATACAGGGGATGTCCATATTATACCAGAACCTATTTTTCTCTATCTAGTTTCCAGAATTGCCACGCAGCGCTTTCTCCAGCTCAGGCGTCATATCTTTACGGTAAAGAACGCTGTACCTCTCATCGACTCCCACCGTGGTTCGGATCAGGTAAGCCGCATCCTCTTTACCAAAATCAAAATCGCTGTGATGCTCAAGCACCTGCTTCTTAAGCTCGGCATCTTCAACGGTATACCCTCCGTTCGTTTCCTTTAGTTGCGTGAATGCCTCCGCCAAACCGGTAAATCCGTTCATAGCATCAGCCAGACTGTAATCTTTCGTATCAACAATCTCCATGCCGACACTCCCGGGATCTACCTTAATGTTTTTGGCATAACCTGTTTTATTCATCCACGCCTGCACATGGGTGAACATGCGGCTGACCGGGTAGGACTTAAATTGATGCAGATTGTGAAGAGCGCCCGGAACCTTCCAATATATATCGATTACCGCCTCCGGAATACGCTTTGCGGTCATTTCCTCATAGCTCAGCCGATCCATATCCTGTTTCAAAGCCTGCTCAAACTCCCGCATTTCTGCCGGATCGTGAATTATAACTCTCCGATTCGGAGAGATTCCGCTGGAGATCTCGACGGACGACGCCGTACCGTTCAATTTATACAGCCAGTAGCTGCTTTTTTTGTAATCCTCTAATTCCATCGCGTTCTTCAGCTCATCTCTGAACTGTTCTTCAGGAATCTGATACTCTCGGTATATCATGCCCCCTTCTTTCAACCGGTAAGAGATGGATACATTCCGATAGGTTTCGGGACGGTCCGCATCAGGAATTTCGGGTGGCCGCACGTTCACAACCTCACGCTGGAGGCTGAGCACCGCGGAGATATAATCCGGATCGCGGGAGTAGGAGTTCTCCTCCTCCGTATCGGACCAGTCGAAGTAGTCCCCCATATAAACAGCCTCGACAGAATAGGCAGCCGGAATCCGCGTTTCATAACCCGTGATACCGGATACCGATCCATACAGCAGCAGACCGATTCCCGCCCCATAGGCGGCCAGCTCAAATACCGCTTTCCTAGACCATATCTGCCAACCTTTCCGGATGATCAATTCGCTGATAACATAGCCCACCACCGCTCCGAGCATGTAGCCTGCAACCGTCCAGCCTGTTTTCCCGTCAGACTGGCTGTGAAAATAGATGCTTCCCAGCAGCATCAGACAGAGAATAACGAACGCCTTGAACAATGGCTGAAAAAAGACATAAGCCACGGCCTGGCCTGCAGTTTCAATATGCCGTTTCTTGTACAGCGGATAAGACAGAGCTAGGAACAGCACGGCAAGCGCCGTATAAATGAGCAATTCCAGACCGCTAAGGGTTGTTTCCGAGATGGCGATCATACGGTACAGCGGTGAAAAGACTTCAAAAGTATGGCTTGTGCGCCCCGGATCCGGATATCCGTACAGATAACGGTCAAAATGAGCGGTAAGCAGCCCACTCAGCACCATGGGCAGGAAAAGGATCACGTACGCCGCTATCGCCTGAAAGATGGACTGCCCCGTACACATGCCGACAAGCAAGCTGAAGCTGTACAGGAATAATGTGATGACTGTAACCGTAACTGCCCATGAAAGTACATCGGACAGCGTGAAGAAATAGTCCAGATCATGCCTGCCGGACAGCACAGCAGTGATGGCCGCCGTAAGCCAGACCGGAACAATCAGCAGCATCAGACCGCTGGTTATATGAGCCGTCAACAGATGCTCCCTGCGCAGCGGAAGACTGTGATACAAGTCGGCCGAAGGCCTGCTCTGTATGTATCTTGTGATGAATACGCCGGCAATAACCGGGAGGCTTAAGATAAATATCATCTGTTCCTCACCATGATACTCAAACAGGTCCCTTAAACGGATTGCCTGTGTGTACGGCATTCCCAATATCAGCTTCAGCGGCAGCGTGAACAGCAGCCCGGCCAGGTACAGGATGCCGATCCATCCGTGCTGTCTTATATTTTGACGGATCACACCGCCGTTAAAGAAGAATCGGCTGGATGTCATAGCCGGCGTCCCCCATTTCATAAATAAAGATTTCCTCCAAGGTGAGCGGAAGCACGTCAAACACATAAGGGTCAAAGGCTTCCACAATACGGCTGATCCCTTCGCGCTCTCCCCGTACAATATACAGAACAACGCTACCCCTCGTTTCCTTATGCAAAACATCCACCTGCTCCTCCAGAGCCTGTTCATGGGCCTGCTCACGGAAGGCGATCTGAATTTTATGGGTGTCCTCCTTCAGATAATCCACTTCCTTCTCCAGCACCAGTCGTCCCTTGTGCATAATGGCAACATGATCGCATAAGTCCTCAATTTCGCGCAGGTTATGGGATGAAATGATCACGGTCATCCCACGTTCGGCCGTATCCTGGAACAGCAGATTTTTAATATGTCTGCGCATGACCGGATCAAGACCGTCAATCGGCTCATCCAGCACCAGCAAATCCGGCATGCAGCTTAAGGCCAGCCAGAAGGCCGCCTGCCTGCGCATCCCCTTCGAAAACCGGCTCAGCTTGCGCTTTATATCCAGCTTGAACACCTGTCCAAGCATGGCGTAGCGCTCCTCGCTCCACCTCGGATACACCGACCTGTAAAAACGGGCCATCTGCTCAATGGAGGATTGCGGAAAAAAGTAGGGGTTGTCCGGTAAAAAGAAAATGCGCTGCTTGACTTTGGGATTTTCATAAACTGCCTCTCCCTCGACAGCGACTCCCCCTGCATCAGGCCTGTATATCCCGGCAATCATTTTCAGCAAAGTGGTTTTGCCTGCCCCATTGGAGCCAAGCAGGCCAAAGATGGAGCCTTTGCGCACCAGCAGCGTAAGCCCGTCAACTGCCGCTTCCCCCTGAAATCGTTTCGTAACCTCTCCCAGTTCAATCACGGGACATCCCCCTTTCCTGCTGCTTCACAGCATCATGATACAAATCGTCGATATCCTGCTTCGTCCATCCCAGAAATACCGCCTCCGTCATTAACCGCAGCAGCTCCGTCCGCAGCTTCTCCCTGCTTGCTTCCTTGGGATGATGCTCGGGCGGCGCCACAAAGCTGCCTTTTCCCTGGACGGAATAAATGTAGCCCTGGCGCTCCAGCTCGCGGTAGGCTTTCTGTATTGTGTTGGGATTCACCGTAAGCTGGGATGATAATGTCCGCACGGATGGCAGTTGTTCATCCGCCTGCAGGGCACCGAACACGATCATATCCCGGATCTTGTCCTGCAGCTGTTCGTAAATAGGCTTGCGGCTCCGCACATCCAATTCGAACATACTTCTCCTCCCTTCTCTTCACGCTCTTATGTACTTGGTCTGCGGTTACTGCATGCCAGAAAGGTGTATTAACTGTATTACTATTAATAATACAGTTAATACACCTTTGTCAACAGAAAAAAGCCATCGCTATCTGCTCCAGATCAGCAAATAGTGACGGCTCCACTTCGAATAGGATTCTATATCATTTACAGGATACGGCCCAGAAAATGGCGCAGAAAGCGTTCTGCATCCACTTCAAGGCACACATCAATGGTCTTGCCCGCGCGGGCGGCTCCGGCGGACATCTCAGTAGCGGGCACCTCACCAGATTTTACTTCGTGCGTCCGGCCCACAGTCGGGGAATCCCCGGTGTCCACAGCGATATGCATCGGTTTTGTTGTAACAAAACCCGGATCGATCGCCACACCTACAGCGAGCGGATCATGCAGCGCACAGCCTGCGATGCCTGGCTTGAAATTTTTATAAGCCTGCATATAAAAATCGGTCATGTCCGCCATAAATTCCGCAAGCTCGCCCTGACCACGCCAAGCGTCAACATCGGACTGCGGAAGCAGCGTCTGCATTGTCACATCCAGACCGACAAGCGTTAGATTAAAGCCAGCAGTCAGCACATATTCCGCTGCTTCAGGATCAGCGTAGATATTCGCCTCGGCTGTCGGCGTCACATTGCCCGGCACGGTGACCGCACCGCCCATAATGATCAGACGGTCAAGCAGTTCAGGCAGCTCGGGGCAGCGATTCAGCGCAAGCGCCAAATTTGTCAGCGGCCCCACGGCAATCACCGTCAGCTCCCGGGGGTATTTCCGGGCCTGATCAATAATAAAATCAGCCGCATGCCCTTCAGCCGCCGAACGCAGAGGACTTTCGCTAAAGCAGCCACCAATCCCGTCCTCGCCATGAATATGTCTCGAGTAGGGCTTGAACAGCTCTCTGGCGTAAGGCTTGTCCGCTCCCTGATACACCGGCACCTCTTTATTCAGCTTTTCTAGCAGCACCAGCGAATTGCGGGTCGCCTCCGGCACCGAAATATTCCCGAACGTTGTCGTAATTCCGAGCAGCACCAGCTCGGGCGAGTGCGCCGCATAACCAATGGCCAGCGCGTCATCAATGCCTGTGTCCACATCCAGTATGATTCGTTTCGTCATTCCAATCCTCCATCAGCCAGTTGTCCCACTGATTATACACCAATTCGGGCGGTGATAAGCGGAAAATCCGCCGAGCGCATCCGCAGCAGAGGATAGGGATTTAGTGTAATCCCACTTGAATTAAAGTTGGCTTAATGATACGCATTTTATTTCTTTGACAATTTCGAGTCGTTGATCGTTCGTTATAAACAAATCTGCATTGGCTACAAGCGCTGTAGCGACGATCAATGCATCTGGTGTTTTAATATTGTACTTTCCACGGAGATAGGCAGCTCGTTCGGCGACCATGTTATCGATCGGTAAGATGGTAAGGTTGGGGAAGTGGGAGAAAAGCAATTTGTATTGCTTTTCCAGAGTCAGATTTCCTTCACGTATTGGTTTAACCAAGATTTCAGTGAGAGAGACGGAAGAAGCCACCGCAGCAACAAGTCCATCTTCTATCTGCTCCAAAATCGCTTTAGCTTTCTCACCAAATTCGGAATGTTGCTCAAAAACATAAATGAATAGATTTGTATCTAACGCAATTTTCTTATTACCATGGAGAGAATTCGACATTACCATTCAGTACGCTCCTTGCGAATGTAACCATCTGCTGATTCCTGTTCCCAGATGTCTTTGCCAAGTCCCCATAGTTTGTCAGAGAAAGATTTTGGTTTTGGCATAACAATGATCTCCTGACTTATTTCATCGTACTGCCAGAGTAATGAATCGCCAATATTAAGTTTTGCCCTCGTTCTTATATCCTCGGGTATTGTTATTTGATATCTTGTGCGAATTTCGCTTTCTGATTTAACAACATGATCCACATCGATCAACTCCTTGGACTTCTTATATATATGAATTATATCATACAAAAAATAAATTTATCTAATCAAACTTGATTTTATCACAATCCAATATTGGGTAAATTAACGATTATTCATCGAAGAATAATTCCGGAAATATCGAGAATCAGGTTAGACACCGTTTTAAAAAGTCCAGGAAGAAAAGAAAGGAAATTCGTAAGATCAATGACGACGAGAAAGATGAAAACAAAATAGTCTGAATTCCTTTTTCCAGGGAATTCAGACTATTTTTTTGACCTAGGTCAATGTTGAACGTTCAGGTGGCTCCTGAGCCACATAGCGGCTGTTCCGGTAGCACGGCCGTAAATGCAGGCAATGCTTCGCTTAAAAACCAGTTGGTGAACTCCGTTCTCCAATCGGCTTTAATCCGCAGAAACAGCTCCGAGCAGGCATCATGATAGGCCTGAACCATCGTTTCCCTGCCGTTCTCGCCAATTCCGGCCTGCCGCCGCAGCTCCTTTGCGCCTTCCATATACCTGGCCCAGTATTTGTCCAGCAATTGAATATATTTATGACTCCAGCTCAGAAGATGCCTGCTCATCGTCGGCCGCTTCAGCAGGCATTGCCATATATCCGACCAGACCTGCTGAAGCTCCTGAACGTCAAAAGCATTTCCCTGCAGCAGCAGATGGTCATCTTCCAGCATACCCTGACCGATCGTCAACAACCAGTTTCGCATCTTCTCCAGATATATAGTATCCATTTCAGTGATCGTTGCAGATACATGGGTATTCAGTATATGCTTGATATTGGCCTTCTCCCACATTTGATCACGCCGCTCATACACAAGCTGCCGGTGAGTATGCACAATCCGTTCCATTTCCGTAACATACAGCCATTCCTCTTCCCAGCGTGTCCCATCAGGCTGCCATATCAGCATGCGGTGTTCTTCTGCCGTCTTCGGCCGGGCCACTCCCCGGTTGGAAACTTCTGCTGCACCGGAATCCCTTTTCACCAAACATTTCAAACCCGCCGTTCTCAAACTTTCCGCCGAACCGGACGCCGGCCCGCCATCCGTTCCGCTAAGCTTGAAGGAGGCCTTCTCCCGGCGATATCCGATGACTTCCTCCGTCACGGACCTTTTTCTCAAATCTGAAGCAGGCAACATCACCGTATCCAGACCATAAGCCCTCTGCAAAAGGGCGGCTTCTCCGCCAATCCGGTCTGTCATGCCCGCAATACTCCCGTACTGCTGCATATAATGGTGCACCGATATTTCGGCATGCGCGCCTGCAACCATCTGCTCCGCTGCTCCGCTCTGTTCCGAAAGAGTGATCGGGGTCATCAGATGATGAACAAGCACCTGCTCGACATTGTCGATGACCGCGCAGGCATTAAACGTCTGCATACGTTCGCCTGCATTCATGGTCAGATGATCGAGCAAATAGTCTGCTGCAAATTCCCGGAAATCGCCAAAGGTAATATCCGTGAGATAGGCCTGCTGCTTCTCTTCCGCTGACGCGCCTGCAAGATTGCAGCCTACGGTGAGACCAAGCATTGTGTATACCGGATATAACACATTATAATCCCTCCAGGAGCATTGATTGTCCGTCGACATCATGTGCACCCCGCGCCCTGGCAGGGCACGCCAAGCGCATGCCAGAACCGAGGCGAGCAATCTTTCTTCGTTGGAGGCCATTTGAATAATTTTCCCCTCGGACATCCACCAGCCTGCAGTCATCTGCAGTTCGTGCAGTTCAAGTCCTGTTACCCGTTTGACAGCTTCCTTCGCTGCCGCAAACACCATGTATTTATGCTGATAGCTTCCGGCTCCCGCTCCTCTGCTTTGTCCGGCGAGATGCATTTGTTTCTTTAATTCACTATCTTTTACAAATCTGAGCTGCCGATGTAATGAAGTGATCTGGATCAGATGATGATCCATGGAATCCGGATGACTTTCGGCTGTCTGCCGCCTCTTCCGTTCACTCATCTCAATCATTCCTTTGGATGTAGTAATATCTTTTTTACATCCCAAAGTAACATACGGTTCTGAACGAATTCTGAACAAATCTTAGTGCCCATCCCCACACCTTTTTGCATCCTTCAGGAAGCCTGCCCTTTAACCAGTCCCGCATAGAAGCCGTCCTTCGCCACCAGTTCTTCGTGTGAGCCCTGTTCAGGCAGTCTGCTCTCCTTTTATTGGTATATTATATTACAAAAATACCGTCACCCGTCGCTTATCATTGGAGAATAAATCCGACTTCCCCTGTCTTGGTATAAATCACCCGGTTCGCCCCCATCCGCTGGTAAACGCCCCTCGGATGCAACAGCTGCCGGGTAATGACGCAAATCTCCCGCTCTGTCCATGATCTGCAGATTTGCAGGTAGCGGCAGGTGAGGTTCAAACTGCTCTCAAATATGAAAATACGGCCCACCGTCATTTTGGGAATAACCCATTTGTCCGTCATGGACGTATCGATCCGAACAATTTGCTTCACCCCTTGCTTTTCAAATTGCTTTTCTTTTACAGCGCTGTTCGTCAGAACCGCAAAGGGCAAATGGTGATGCTGCAGCAGCTTCACAAATTTTCGGCCATCGTTGTTAGGAGCAACAACGAGAATGGTCTCGGTTTGCATTTAGATCCTCCTCGATATTCGGGCAGCAAAGATACAAAAAAAAGAAGCCAGGGCGTCCAAGTAGCTTCCCGCGGCTTCTTCCAAAGGTCCACATGTCAATAAAACATGGACTGGATATTAGTCGGTTTGCTGCCTCTCCCTGTACGCTTATGAGGTTAGCTGTCGGATTCGGGCGAGAGAGTCGCCCTACGCGGCTGAGACCTTGGAATCTCCTCCGCGATTCACCCCTGCAAGCCAGGCCTTTTCCGACTCTCCTGCCGGAACAAGCTGGCCGCTTTGGTTCCCCCATTTTCCGCTCTGTGCGGAAATTCAGCGGTAAAAGCAAAATCATCACAAAGAAAATATTTAAATTACCGATTTGAATCATACACCCGGCCGACTGAAAGTGTAAAGACTTCTATTCCCGTTTCTAATAAAAATTTGCTGCAATCCAAAAAGGCAGGCGGAACGTTTGCCCGCCTGCCTGCTGAAACCCTCGTTTTTCAGCTGATTTTCACATCATTTCTTCTCTGTTCCGATAAACAACTGTGCATACCGGATGAGGCTCCAAGCAGCCCGCTGCGAAATCTGCTCCTCTTTTTTATTCCCGCTGATCTGGAAAGCGAATTTCTCCATCAAGCTTACGGCTTTGCCGGTATTCCCCTGCTCCAGCTGCCTTTGCGCCTGCTTCAGGGTGCTGTTCAGACGGGAAGCCAGATCGCCTTTTACTTCTTTGGCCGCACGATACTGCACAAATGCGGATTGCAGACCGTTCAGCGCGGCGGGCGCATGGAAGACGGAAACCGGCACATCCGCCCAATCCGTGTCTGAAGCAAAATAGAAGCTGGTATATGACGGCTGGTTGTAGGCCGTATTTTGCCGTGCTACCCCGGTCCGGTACTGCGGATCATGCATAAGCGTGTACAGCTTGCGGTCCGTCACTTCTGTGCTCAGATAAATCCGGATCGCCGAGCTGTCCGCCTTGCGGACAAGCATTTCTTCTCTCCAATCCCCGAAAATATCCGCCACAAGTGAAGGCGTTCCTTTGGTGTAGTTGTTGGTCAAGGTTCCATCGGCTGTCAGCAGGACACCACGCTTCCAGTCTTCAATCACCGGCGTGACGTCAATCGCCCCGTTCACAATTTGCGTTGTCATGTCCGCGGCCCATTTAATGTTCATATTGGTGCCCGGCATACTGCTGCTGAGCTGCTCCCCGGCCGCCGTCCATAGGCCAACCGCCCAGGACTCCAGCCCCCTGTGCTCCGGATCGATATCTCCCACCATGCCGCGTCCTGTATCCTTGCCGGTGTAGCCGCCATAGAGGACCTCGCCGGTGGCCGCATCACGCAGGGAATAACCGTAAGGGGCATAGGTTCCGCCTTCATGAACCATGAAAATTTCCTGTCCCGGCCGGTCCGGGTCAATATCCGTAACATGCAGCGCGTCCCCGTGTCCCAGACGGGCTGTGGTTCCCGGCGCTGCGCTCTGCTCAGGCATCTCATCCATGGAGCTGTACAGCAGGCTGCCGTCGTGATCCAGGGTAGCCGAGCCATAGACGATTTCATCCCTGCCGTCCTGATCAACATCTGCCACACTCAAGGAGTGCGCCCCCTGGGTCGTCAGCGTGCCAAGCTGCGGATCGGTGCCGTCCCTGCCGTGCGGGCCGTCATTGAACGGATTGCTCATGACCGTCCAGCCGCTGTCCGCAATCCACTGCTTCCGCAGATGCTCGCCATCCCACTGGTAGGCTGCAATCGTCGAGCGTGTGTAGTAGCCGCGCGCCAATATGGCGGCTGGCTGAACCCCGTCCAGATAGGCGACTCCCGCGAGAAAACGGTCAACCCGGTTCCCGGGTTCAATCCGGGCCATCGCGTAATCTCCCCACATCAGCCCGTCATCATGCCGTTCCGGCTCATACCGCACGGTATCCAGCTCTTTCCCTCTATCTCCGTCAAAGACCGTTAAATACTCGGGGCCGTCGACAATAAAACCTTCAAAGGTGCGCAACTCGTTGCGGCTGCTGCGGGCAGGCGCGTATTCATCGATAAAATAGTCCGCAAGCTCCTCCGCATCCGCACGGGATAGCGGATAATCGTACTGCTGCCCGATGCCAAAGCATTCCTCCAGCGTCGCCGGCCAGTGTCCGTTCAGGACCTCTTCATGCCGGTGCCAGTTCATGAACATGTCCACAATGTGCTCATAATAATCGTCGCTGCTCATCCGGTAATCATCCTTATGGCTGTAACCTGCCCGGATGTCTTCACGCGGCATGGTAATGTACCGCTCCCTGGCAGGCCTTCCTTTTTTGTCGTAGGTGATGACTTTGGTGCCGGGAGCCGTTTTGAACATCAGCTCCGCCCGTCCGTCCCCGTCGAAATCATAAACCAGCATCTGCGTATAGTGCGCGCCGGAACGGATGTTGACTCCGAGATCGATTCTGTATTTTAAAGTTCCATCCAGTTCATAGGCATCAATGTAAGTGTTACTGGTGTAGCCTTTTTGCGACACATCCTTGGAATTGGAGGGGTCCCATTTGACGAAGAACTCATACTGCCCGTCTCCGTCAGTATCCCCCACACTCATGTCGTTCGCCGAATAGGTGTAGGTTTCTCCGGCAAGAGTAACCCCGTCAGCCGGTTTTTGCAGCGGCAGGTCATAGAATGCATTATTCCAGGGGCGAACCTCGGCGCTTTTTTCCAGCTCCAGGCCATAGACGCTGTCTGCAGCCCCTGGCTCTTGCTCATCTCCATATACTACTGCCGCAACTGAATACAAGGACTGGGGAGTGCCTTCCGTATCCAGATAATTGGTGCTGTTCGTCACGGTCGCAATTTTGACTGCATCCCGGTACACGTTGAAATTGGCCCCGGTCAAGCCGGATGGTGAATAACCCGTCACTTCATCAGCCAGCAGACGCCAGCTCAGAAATTGCCCGCCTTCCACGGAAGCGGCCACCAGGCCTCTGTCCAGATATTCGAGCTGGACCCCGTTCCTATGATTCGGCAGTGCTTCCCTTTCCGCATATGCGGCCGTCCCTCCGCCGGGCATTCCTGCAGTCAGCAGCGAAGCCCCTAATACCGTGATTGCCCATTTTCCAGCGTATTTGCCCGTAAATTTGCCCATTCTCATTTCCCCTTTCCGTGTTCAAGTTGAAATGATTGCGCTTACAAAATAATTCCTCTCTATTATAGTTTTGCCTGGGCAGCCTGGATGTTTAAATATCAGAGGTTTTTCGCTACTAATCCGTAGAATTATATTTTCCTAGTTCTTCAATCATAAACAATAGATTATTATGTAAAAAATCTCTTCGTTTTTAGGTATATAAACCTATTAAAATGAATTAGTTTTCGTTTTTATCACCAAAAATAGTTCTTTAGATGGAGTTCTTTAGTAGTTGATTTGGTATTATAATTTCCATTGTAAAATCTGGAGATTGATAAGGAGGAAGGAAATTTTGAAGAGTAGAAAGATGGGCTTTGCCTTTTTGTTGTTGGCATTGTTATGGGTTATCCTGCCTAACACGTCAATGAACGCAGCCAGCCAATATACGGGAGGCCTCTTGGACAATGTGGAGTTGAAGGTTGGTACCTCAGTTAACAATAGCACGGGTACTGTCACTCAAATGACCGATGGTGATGCAACTACCAGATACTTGCAAAGCAGCGGAAATTTAATCTGGTATAGCTTCACATCTCCACAAAATATCTCGGCCATTGTTTTAAAAAGCGGCACCCTGAGTTCTACCATCGAATTTTATGATGCAAGCAATCATTTGATTACTTCTTTCACGCCTACGCTTAATGATTCAGTTCAAACTTTACCGACACCGGCAGACAACGTCACAACCGTTGTACTGAAGTCAACCAGCAACGTTTATCATTTTGAATGGAATGTATTCACAACACCATCGGCACCTCCCGCAGTGCCCGCCATTAGCTGGATTCAAGGTGGAGATAAGAGTGTTGATCTGAATTGGAGTAACACCCTGGCCAGGTCCTACACCGTGAAACGTTCAACATCTACAGGAGGTCCTTATTCAGTTCTCGCATCAGTGTATGAAAATAATTACACAGATACTTCTGTTAACAATGGAACAACCTATTATTATGTCGTTTCTTCCGTCAATGAAGCCGGGCAAAGCGCTAATTCAGCCGAAAAAAATGTCACTCCTAACGCAACCAAATATACAGGTGGTCTGCTTGACAGGGTAACACTCAATACAGGCACATCCACATCAAATAAAACCGGTACCGTCAAGGAATTAACCGATAATAGCTCTACTACCCGTTACTTATTACCAGGCAGTAATTTAATTTGGCATACTTTTTCCTCCCAGCAAACGATCTCTGCTGTGATCCTGAACGGTAACCTTACGGCAGCGATTGAGTTTTATGACACCAACAATAATTTACTTTTATCCTACAAACCTATAGCTAATGATACTGTACAATCTCTGCCGAGCGCGGTTACCAATGTATCGACCGTTGTCCTTAAAACTGCGAATTCCAGTAATGCTTATTATAACGAATTCAATGTTTTTGCTACTCCAACAGCAGCTCCTGCAGTACCTGTCATCAGTTGGATTCAGGGCGGAGATAAAACTGTTGACCTGTATTGGGGTTCTACAGCTGCCAAATCCTATAATATTAAACGTTCAACAAGTAAAAGCGGGCCTTATGCCCTGCTGACTTCGGTAGGTGGAACTTCTTACACCGATACATCCGTTGTCAACGGAACAACCTATTATTATGTCGTATCGTCTATCAACGAGGCAGGTGAGAGCGCTAATTCAGCCGAAAAATTCATCACCCCGAATGCTTCCAAGTATACGGGCGGTCTGCTTGACCGGGTTGCGCTGAACGTGGGCACTTCAACCTCTACTCAAACTGCAACGATCCGCGAGATGACTGACAATAGCAGTACTACCCGATACTTGCAAACGACCGCGAACTTGATCTGGTATACGTTCCCTTCACCAACGGAAGTTTCTTCGGTAATTCTAAATAGCGGAAGCATAGCCAACGCAAACATTGAATTTTATGATAGTAATAATACCTTGCTCTATTCCTATACACCTAAAGTCAATGATACCGTTGAGAGCCTGCCGCTCCCTGTTCAGAACGTCTCAACTGTAGTGGTTAAAACTAAAACAAATGCTTATCAAAATGAATGGAATTTGTTCGGAAAAAGCATGGAGGTCCCTTCAACGGAAAAACTTGAGCTAACCGCTTCCGCAGGCAATGGGAAAGTCACATTAAACTGGAACACTATTTCCAAAACCGCAAACTTTGAAATTCAACGCGGAACTACAAGCGGCGGGCCTTACAATGTTATCGGTACTGTAGATGGAACTGCCACTACCTTTGAAGATACAAATGTGGTCAATAACACTACTTATTATTATATCGCTCGTGCTATTAACGGCAGTGTCGAGGTGGCCGTATCCAATGAAGCCTCTGCCACTCCTGTTGCTACCGACCCGGGGAACCCTTCCGAGCCTCCGGTAGACAATAGCGGAGACAGAGCTTTACTTGCCATTATGCTTAATACTGGTGAAATGAAAGAGTATGATCTTTCCATGAGTGAAGTGAATGCCTTTATTAGCTGGTATGAGCAGCGGGCTTCAGGTTCAGGACCTGTTACATTTGCAATCAATAAGCACAATAACAATAAAGGACCTTTCACGAATCGCAAAGATTATATGATTTACGACAAAATTATTACTTTTGAGGTTAACAGCTACAGCACCAACGTGCAATCCCCACAAGTCCCGTCTCAACCTGAAAATGGTGTGTAAAGGGCGGCTAACAACCGCTCTTTCTTTTTTTTCATTCAGAGCCTGCAAAATATATTGACAGACCTTACCTGAGAGGATATGATTCTATCAATTTATTTTTAAAATCATAGAAAAGGGGGTTGTTTAGTTTGTTATATTTTTTCAAATCAAATACTGTAGCGCGTAAGGTGCTCTCTATCTCTACCGTATTACTGATTTCCGCCTTTGCCGTAACCGGCACTCCTTCTTATGCGGCCGTTCCGACGGCGGAAACCGCTGTCTCTGCTTCTTCCCAACAAAGCTCCACTGCAAGCAGCAATATTTCCTACCTCGAAAATCGTTTCGGGCTTCATTTATCAGCCGCTCCTACAGTGGACGAATATATCGGTGCTCTGGGCAAGCTCCTGAAGGAGCAGGCACCGTCCTTATCCGGGGATTCCGCTCCCTTGACTCAGGGGAATGCAGTCAGCCTCGCCATCAAAGCAGCAGGACTGGAGGAATTGGCGGATACCTACTCACCGGAGAAAGCCGCCGCATCCCTGAAGAAGGCGGGAATACAAGATGTTAACGTATTGGGCGCCGATGCAACCCGTGAGCTGGCCGCTGCTGTAGATACAGGTTTGCTTCCGGTGGGTGCCGCCAAATCCTTCAAGGCGGACAGCCAGGCAGACAACGTGTTTGCTGCCAATTTACTGGCTGGCGTGTTATCTTTTCACGGGGATTATAAATCATACATAGGCAGTGTGCTGGATGATGATATTTTCGCAAAGCTTAACGATGCTTACGATACCCAGGAGCTTGTGCTGGCAGCTGAACTGCAAAAAATATTCGATGAAGGCCTGAAGCAGGGGCTGTTTACTGGCTACAACATTAAAGACAAACGCTACGAGGCCCATTTCGATCCAGCACTGTCCCTCACCTACGGACATAGCGATCTGAAGCACGCCATTCAGCTGATCGGACTGCTGCGCAGTGAAGGCATACAGGCAAAAGTGCAACTGGAACCGAAAACGTCAGCCTTCGTTTATTTGCAGGAGTGGGGCACGCCGGAGGAAAGCGACGATTACAAGGTTGTGCAGATTGAAAACGGCAATTATATCGCGTACGCCAAAGAATATGATCTGGCCCTGGAGTTTGAATCCGCTGCCGACAAGGAGCAATTCGACAGTCTTGTGAACCAATATGCCAAAAAAGATAGCGAGGATGAAGCCGGCCTGATCGCTGCCTCCTGGTGGCAGCCGCTTTACTATTCGCTCCCGGCCACGAGCAATTATACGGAAATCTCTAATAATCGGATCGATTCTGGAGAGTACTATGCGCAATCCTTCTCCCTGAAGAAAGATACAGCTTCCATCGCCGAAGGCCTGAAAAAGCTTGCGCCTGACGCAGAAGTACACACCTACAATTTCTGGGTTGATGCGCCGTTCTATCGCTATTTGAATGGGGAATCCTCCTAATACTTGCAATCGCGAACGCACCAAGGGCTGTCATGGCGTCAATCACCTCCTTCACAGAGGGCTGCGCCGTGACATCCACCCGTTGTCCAACCCAACTATATCAAAATACAAGCCCAGGATAATTCCCAGGCTTGTATTTTTATTCTACCATGCTTCCGAATCTACTAAATTCAAGACTGCTTCCGCACCCTCCGCTGCACTAGCAGAGGAGTCAGCAGCAGCGCCCCAATCACAAGCAGCCCGCCGCTGGTGGCATAAACCGTGAAGAGTGAAGACAGCTCCTTAAGATAACCGGATAACGACATCCCTATAACCATCATGCCCATAAACATAGGCGTAATCGCTCCGCTCACCCGTCCGATCAGGGCAGCTCCAGTATTCTGCATGATCATCGTCTGAATTCCCGCTTGTACACCCGCGTAGGCCAAACCGCCAATGATCTGGACAGCAACGGTCAGCCCCGCCACGGTTGATGCTCCTGTTACAACGGTGACTAACGCGCTGCCCACAAGCCCCGTCAGAAGCAACACTTGCGGCTTTACCTGCTTCGCCGCCCCCATAATAAGGACTCCTCCTGCAAGCATGGCAGCCCCGTTCGTTAGAAAAAGCCACTGAAGGAAGGACTTATCCAGCCCTAATTGATCAATAGTAACAAATAAAAGCAGCGGCTGGGTTAACCCTGCGGCCAGACCGGTCACGGCAAAGGTGACACTGAGCACTCTTAGCGAACGGTTGGCCCATAAATAACGAATACCTTCCTTCAGTTCCTTCATGAAATCCCCAGTTTGTGCAGACCTGTCCTCCTTGGAATCCTTCGGCAGAGTGGACAGGATCAGAGCCGAGGCGGAAAACATGATCACCGTTAAAGTTAGCGAAATCTCAATGCCATACTGCAAAAAAATAAACGTGCCGATCATCGGCCCAAGTATCATAAACACCGATACCAGCGTTTGCGACATCGCCATAACACCCTGCAGTTGTTCAGCCGGAACATGCCTCTTGTAAAGCTTCATAGCTGAAGGCTGGGAAAATTGGGACAAGCTTGCGGACACAAGCGTTCCCAGCAGCAGCGCCAGCCAGGTCCCGTACAAGAGCGCGAGCAGCACACCCAGCACGGAAGCAGCGGACAGCAGATCACACCATACCATCGTCCGCTTCGGCCGCCAGCGGTCAGCCAGCGTTCCGCCAATCATCGCGAACACAAAAATCGGCGCATATTCCACCACGGAAATCAGGGATACATAATACGGATCATTGCGGGTCAAGTCCGTGACATACAGCAGAACGGCAAAATTTCGGATCCAGATGCCGAGCTGCAGAAATACCCGGGACAGGATAATCGTCCGGACATAACGATTGTTTAACATTTCTACTCATCCTTTTCGTAAAATCGAACCACAATGTGTATAATACAGACGAATTACGATTTTGTCTATAAATTTATAGATAAAATTATATTTATCTATAAATTTCAGGTTTTAAGGTGGGTTCTTTGTGAATGGAGAGTCCGGGTTTTCCCCTTTTCCTTTTAATAAATTCGACTCAAAACTTGACTCTGATGGCTCCAGAATTTAAGGCTGAGGTGGCTGTGATGCCTTGCACGATTATCCCTTTTGATCAGGGAGTAGCGGCGGGTCGCCACATGTCTTGCTGTCCTTACGCAATGTCTTGCACGATTATCCCTTTCGTGCAGGGATGATGGCTAGGGTCAGGGGATAGGATAAAGGATCCTAAATATGATTTTTTTATCCTGGATATTATGCTTTCTCTCGAATTCTCTTCTTTGTCCTAAACCTGTCTCATAATCCCGAACCGATCTGCTCCTTCACCAAAGATGGTTCTTCTCCCAAGTTTGTCTGTTTGTCTGTTTGTCTGTGACCTGATCAAACGGGATAATGATGCAAAGACAGCGGATGTTGACCTGCCGCCCAATCCACCGGCCTTTCTACCCTTAAGTTTGAGCCATAAATTTTGAATTAAAATAATTCCATCTCATGAAAAAGGAGTGCCCAAAGGTCAATGGACCTGTTGGACACTCCCTAAAAGTATCTATTAGGTTTTAAACTACTCGCCTATTTGGATTTCCAGCAGCCTGGCTGTCACCACCCGGGGCAGGTTGACCTGCAGCTTTTCTTCCGCCTCATCCCACACCCAGGAGCATTCATAGCCCTGCGGGTACAGGCAACGAATATTGGCGGATTTCCCCTTCAAATCATGCAGCGGCAAATCAACTGTGCCCCGCTCCCCGCCAGTCCTCCACACCGCGATATACCGCTTGTTCCCATTGCGCAGCCCCAGGCTGATCCAGTCATCCTGCGGCGTAGGAAGTCCCAGCGGCCAGAAAGGCAGCGATTCGCGGATATCCTGCCGGATCGTCTTGTATACATCCAGCGCTTCCTTGACCAGCTCTCTTCTGCGCGGGCTCAGTTCGGCCAGATGCCCGCTTTGGTGCACCCGCAGCAGCAGCGCGTTGACCATGTTGAAAATAACCTCTTCATCATCACCTTCGCGCAGCGGATACGACCAGACGGCGGATTGCTCCGGCGTGAGCGCGGCCGGGGAGGCCGCGGCGATGGAAGCGTATTTGATGTAATCCTCCTGGTCGCTGGTGGACTGGATGCTGTGCCTGCTCAGCATTGCATAGTCCATACGCATGCCGCCGGAGGAGCAGTTCTCGATCACCAGCTCGGGATAACGTGCGAAGATGCTGTCCAGCCACGCCAAATAAGCGCGGTTATGCTGCAGCAGCCCGTCCCCGAAGCTATCCGCCCCCGTCTCGGTGCCGATCCCGGCATTGATGTTATAATCCATCTTGATGTAGCCCACTCCATAGTCTTCAACCAGACGGTGGATCACCTCGTCGGCATGAGCTCTGACCTGCGGATTGCGGTAATCCAGCTGATATCTGCTGCGGTCCTTTACCCTTTTGCCATGCCGCATGAAAAACCAGCTGTCATCCGTATCCTTCAGCTTGGGGCTGTTAATGCCCATGACTTCAAGCTCAAGCCACAAGCCAGGAATCATATTTTTGCTGCGGATATAATCCAGAACGTACTTGATACCTTCAGGGAAACGTTCCGTTGACGGCATCCATTCGCCTACGCCGTCCCACCATTCCCCGTCCGCGTACCAACCAGCGTCGATACAGAAATACTCACAGCCTACCTCCGCTGCGGCATCAATCAACGGCAGCAGCTTTGCTGTCGTCGGACTGCCCCACAGACAGTTCATATAATCATTGAAGATGATCCGCAGCTCCCGGTTATCTGCATTAGGCCGGCGTATGATACGGCGGTATACGGTCAGTTGGGCAGCGGCTTCTGCAAAGCCTCCCTGCACCGCTCCCACCGCCACCGGCACGGATGTAAACTCCTGCCCCAGCTGCAGCCGGACAAACCAGTGATTGTCGTGCTCCGTCGGCCCGCTAATCAGCACCGTCAGCGTGTCGGCCTGCTCGATGATTTCCCAGTGCCAGGAGCCGTTATGTTCGATCTGCCAGAACAAGCCGGTGCCCGCTTCCGTATTCTCCAGCACAGCCATCGGCACATGCTCCGCGGCCGACCAGGAGCCGGTATTGCTGCAGGAGACACGCTTGGAGCCACGATCCTTCATATGGGACATGCCCAGTTCAGGCAGCGAATAAGTTCTCCATTGCAGCTCGCTTTGCCAGCCATGATGGGGAATGTTGATCCGCATCTTTTCGTCGCGGTCCTGCTTTCCCTCCTTGTCCAGTCCTGACAGTGCAAATGAAGACACATACTCCACATCAACCGGGTCGCTGCCGTTAGTCGTGAGAACCACCCAGCTGCGGACTACCTGCACGCCGTCGTAAAACTGAAGATGCTGCACAGCCCCGATTCCCGTTACAGGGTCGGCCAGCATAATTTCAAGCTTGCGGCCCAGGCTGTTGCGTTCCTCCCGATAACCGGCATAGATCATACGCAGACCAGGGTAAGATGCCCGATGTGTCCTTCCGTGATACTCTGCCCGGTCCTCACCAGACAACTGCAGCTCAAGCAGTCGATATCCCGGTTGATGCTGCTCCTGAATGGAACCTTCTCTATAAGGCTGTGCTGCAAAATGCAGCAGTCTCACATCCTTCTCTTCCGTTACTTCCAGTACCAGATAAAGCCCGTTTTCCTCAATCTCGATACGATCCGCCTTCATTGCCTGCTCATCCCTTCTTGTCCTGCCGCCGCAGGTTCTGTATACAAACATAACTCAGCACAAACGCGCCGAGTTATGTCCACGATTTATTCAACTAAATATGTTGCTTCCAGGCTTTTCAGCCCTTATAAGTCTTGATCCTACTGGGCTCCGCCCAGTTGAACCCATGCTTTCTCAATCTCTGTAGCCGTCTGATCCTTGGTCGCATTGCCGCCGACGTAGGCCTGCATCAGCTCACCGAATTTCTGATGGAACGTATCCAGAGAGTAGTTGATGGACAGATCGCCAGACGGCTCGTTTTTCAAAATTTCTTCCATTTGCTTTGGCATATCCAGGTCAGGCAGCGGAGCTTCCTTGATTGGCGGGATAACCTTCGCTACATCAGAGAACCAGTTCTTGCCGTATTCCGATGTGTACAGCCAGTTGAAGAAGGCAATCGTTTCATCCTTAACCGGCGAATCAACGTTAATACGCAAGGCCTGGTCCGCACCTGTCACAATCTGCGACTGCTCAGCCTTGTCGCTGACCGGATAACCCATGATGCCGATCTTCAGATCCGGATTGATCTTCTTCAGGGCTTCCTCATCCCATGCGCCTTTACCTGTCATAAACGCAGCCTTGCCAGATGCAAAATCGCTGACTTCAGCGTTGCTATCGCGTTCGAGCGGCTTGTCCGTGCCGTTGGCTACCGTCAAGTCAATAAAGGAGAAAAAGTTGTTGTACAGCACCGGGTAATCTTTGATATGCGCCTTGCCTGCGATAAAGTCGCTCACCAGTTGCTTTGGCTCAACACCAGCATCTTGTGCTGCCGCATCTACATAGTGCATGAAGATATGCTTCCATACCCACCATTCTTTATAAGCGTTGGCGAATGGAGTAGTACCTTTCGCTTGCAGCTTCTCCACCGCAGTCTGCATTTCCGCTATCGTTTTAGGCGGTTCCGTAATGCCAGCCTGCTCCAGCAGATCCTTGTTGTAAATCAGGGCGAAAAGATTACCTTTCACCGGTAGGCCAAGCACTTTGCCGTCCGAGGAGCTCATGTTCGCACGTACAGCATCCGTCATCGCTGCAGCCAGCGGCTCATTTGTCAGGTCGGCGCTGTAATCCGCATACGTATCAATGTCGCCACCTGCAGTTGTCTGGAATACATCCGGCGTGCTGCCAGAAGCAATTTTCGATTTCAGGATCGTATTGTAGTCAGACTGCATAATTTCCAGATTTATCGTGACATTTGGCTTCACCTTTTTATACTCGGCAATGTACGCGTTGAAGGCATCCGTGTACTCAGGAGAAGCGGTAAACATGTTTATTGTAACCGGTTTCGAATCATCGCTGCCGCCTGTTTCAGAGGATGCCTCTTTAGCGCCGCCTCCGCAGCCGCTCAGTAAGCCGACTGTCAACAGGAGACTGCCAGACAATGCTGCAAACTTTTTGAACATCGATATTCCCCCAATTGATCGTTTAATTTGTTCCATGTGCTCATTGTAGTGAATAGAGCCAGCATTAAAAATGTAGATAAGTGAATAGTTGAGGGTAAAAAAGTAATTTTGTTTTCGCTATCATTTCCAATTTTTAAAATTGCTAATTTGTTTGCGTGCTTGCCCGGTACTCGGACGGGGACAACTGATAATAGTTCCGGAACGCCTTGCTGAAGTAATTTTTATCCTTGTAGCCCAGCATATCCGAAATTTCCTGGATTTTGAGACCCGAATCGTTCAACAGCTCCTTGGCCTTGTTCATCCGCACCTTCTGCACATACTCATGAATACCATGTCCGAACTGCTGCTTGAACAGCTTCATCAGGTATTCCCTGCTCAGAAAATACTTCTCCGTAAACATGGAGATTTTAATATCCTCAAAATAATGCCGGTCAATATAGGTTTTAATTTCGGCAATGTCGAACGGCCTGCCGCTTGCACCTTCCTCCTCGGCAAGCCTGCTGTAGAATTCCAGCATCCGGTGCATCACCTGGACAAACTGCTCGAATGAGGCAAAATCCATGGAAATGATGCCAGCCGCGCTTCTCCGCGCCTCCTCAGGCATCGCTGCCGCCCCCGCATTCATGCCTTTTCTTGCGCACGCTTCCCGCAAAATAATATCAAATTCCTGCAGCGTCCGGTCCGCATCCCCCAGGCTGAATGTCTCCCGTGCGCGAATGGTGTTCATAAAGTCCCTCAGCAGGTTTTTCGCATGTGTTAGTCCCCCAGTCTCGAACGCCTTCTGAATCATCGTTAGCTGCCCAGTCACCGGGTATGTGTCGGCGGCAGCAGCCTGATCCACGGTCTGTGTGAAAGGCTCGTCTTTCAGCTTCAGTACATCCAGAGAGGCAAACCAGGCTTTCACGGATGCATATGAAGAGGCCAGTGCCGTCACCTCCTGTTGCGGCCCGCCGATGCCGGCTGCCGTCTTCAGCCCGAACAGCTGGTGAAGGGAAGAGGCAGCCTTCCGGATAATATGACCCGCCTGGAATGCCAGATCTTCGGCGCGCCCATCCGTCAGTGTAAACACGGCGATCACCTCACGCTCCCGCCGCGGATTAACAAAGCTGAAACACTGCAGCCGCCCGTCCCCCGACTCAGCCAGCACATTCGTTACCGCGAAATCCAGCAGCTCCGGGTCGCCGCCAAAACGCGCGCGGCGCACTTCGTCCATATTCATCATACGCAGCACGGAGAGCAAAAAGCGGTTGCCCGGATAGTCAGCGCCGATCAGCGGCAGAAACGCCTCATTGGCCTGTCTCCGGAAGCTGCGGTCCAGGATGGACAGATACATTTTCTCCTTCAGCTTGGGCAGGGACATGTTCAGGGTGATATTTTGCGTAATAATATCGCTTTCGCTCTTCCGCTTCGCATCCAGCACATCAATCGCTTTGCGCAAGGCCTGATTCAGGTCCGTCCGGTTCACCGGCTTCAGCAGGTAATCGATCACCTTCGAGCGGATCGCCTGCCGTGTAAACTCAAAATCGTTGTAGCCGCTGATGACGATTGTCAGCAGCTCAGGATAATCCTTTTCAATGATCTGAAGCAGATCCACCCCGTTCAGTCCAGGCATCTTCATGTCCACCATCACCAGATCAATGTCATGCTGCTTCAGTAAATCCAGGCCGGACTTCCCGTTCTCCGCTTCATAAATTTCCCCGATGCCAAGCCCTTTCCAGTCTCCCAGAATGCGGATCGCTTCACGCAGCGGTTCCTCATCATCAATAATCAATGCTCTATACACGACTGCCGCCTCCTTGCGGTATGATCATTTTTATATGGGTTCCGGATGCGTCTGTCCTGATCTCCAGCGCCGCTTCCTCCCCGTACAAAAGCTTCAGACGGGTGTTCAGATTTTTCAGTCCGATATTCCCGCTCTCCCGTTCTTCCCACTCCTCATCAAAAGATGCCAGCACTTCCTTCAGCCTTGTCGGAGACATGCCCGGGCCGTTATCGCTTACCGAAATCAGCGCCTGCGTTCCCTGCAGCTCGGCCGCAATGACGATGCGAATGCCGTCAGGCATGTTTTCCAGCGCATGCTTGATGGAATTCTCGACAAGGGTCTGAATCGATAATCTGGGAATCAGCAGGTCCAGAAGGCCATCTTCCCACTGGTACTCCACCTGCAGCCTGCTGCCGAAACGGGCCTTCTGCAGGCCGAGATAACGCTCGATATGGCTCAGTTCATCCCTGGCATACACCATCTCCTTGCCATTGATGGAGTAACGCAAGGTCTGGGCGAGCGCATCCACCATATCGGCCATATCGAACATTTCTCGCTTCAGCGCCTGTGTGGAAATGGCCTGCAAAGCATTATAAAGAAAATGCGGGTTGATCTCCGCTTCGAGCGCCTTCAAAATCGCATTTTTCTCGGCCAGCTTCATTTTGTAGCGCTCATTGATCAGGTCGTTCGTCCGTTTCACCATCTCATTGAAGTGGCGGGACAGATACGCAATTTCGTCGTTGCCCTTCACTGGCGCTTCCGCTTCGAAGTCGCCGCTGCTGAACCGCTTCATCTGCAAGGAAAGCCTGTCCAGCGGCCGCGTGATCGCATTGGAGGTCAGCGTGACAAGAATGACGGCAACGATCAGAAATACGCCCCCGATGGCGTAGCCCCAGTTCCGCGTCGTGGTGGCGGTTTCATAGATAGACCGGTACGGAATCGGTTTTACGAGCTTCCAGCCCTCATGCTCACCGATATTATAATTCACAAGGTATTTCTCGTCCCCGTCCTGCCACGTGAACTGTCCGTTTTCTCCGTCTTTGATCTGATCCAGCATCCCCGCCTGCCTCATCCGCGCATAAAATGCCTGGTCATCCATGTAAAATGGGACATCATCCGGGCCAAGCAGCAGCAAATGATCTCCCTCCGCAACGGGAATATCCTTCATAATCTCCTGTCTGCCCGCATCCTTATAATAAAAAGACAGCACCGCCAGCGGTTGCCGGGAAGAGATAGACCGCAGCACCCGGTGGTAGGCCAGAAAGCAATCCTCCGTTTCGAGAGGATAGCCTATCTCCGTGTCCTTCAGAGCCAGGGACTGAAAGGACTGGTTCCGTGTGCTGTCCACGGCGGACTTATACCAGTCCTGATCCGGAATGTCCTCGTTAAACCCCTGCCGGACCGATATCGTGTTCGCTTCCTTCGATACCGTATAATATTTTTGCTTGTCAACAATATACAGATAAATCGCTTTCAAATCATTTCTTGAATAAAACATACTCCGCAAATACGTGTCAATCACCATTTGGGAGGAATAGTCCTGATCCTCGTCCAGAATCGCGCTCATAATTTCGTTATAACGCAGCTGTGGCAGCGCAAGCTGTCCCATCTCCTGTACATAATCCTCCAGGTTCTGATTCACCAGCAGCAGATTGTTCGTCGTGCTGGCAATGCTGTTCTCCACCGACTCATTCTCGACGATATGATAGGAAATGACGGTCAGCGATCCGACCACCAGCACGATGATGGAGGTGAACAGCAGCACCAGTTTGTTCACCAGCCGCTGTGTGACCCGTTCTTTTATGCTTGATAAAGCTCCCGCACCCCGCTTAGGCATCTGGCGTCTATCCCCTTTTGAAAGCGTACGCATTTTTACCCTTAACTGTTTTCTTAAATCCATTTTGGCGGTATGATCCCTGTTCTATAATTCATTATAGCCGAAAGGGTTTTAATTTGCAGATCGGCAATAACTGACATCATTTTTAATATTAAAAGAGGTGCGCTATGTTCAAACAAGGAAGAAAGTGGGCCGACAGACTCGAATTTGGGCTGTTCACATGGCCGGTATTATTGTGCGTAATTATCGCCTTCTATGTTCCTTTCCTGATGACCATACGATATTCTCTCACCCAGTGGAACGGAATTTCCAAGCATCCGAAATTTGTCGGATTGGATAACTTCAAGCAAATTCTGATGGGGGACGCCAACTTCGCCCATGCGGCCTGGTTTACCATCAAGTATGCGATCCTTTACATTGTTCTGGTGAACGTGCTGGCGATTCTGCTGGCCGTAGTGCTGGATATGAAGCTGAAAAGCTCGGCCTGGCTGCGGGCGGCCTTCTTCGTCCCCTATATTCTCAGCCTCGTCATCGTCGGTTTTATCTGGAAATTCATTTTCATGCAGGGCTTTGAATCGCTTGGCGAAAGCACGGGCTGGGGCATCTTTCAGCTCAGCTGGCTCGGGCAGCAAGGGCTTGCCTTTATCTCCATACTTGCCGTCTCGATCTGGCAGTCTATCGGTTTTTATATGGTGATCTACATCGCGGGGCTGCAGTCTGTGCCTGAGGATCTGAAGGAAGCGGCCATCGTGGACGGCGCGGGTCCTGTGCGCAGATTTTTCAGCATCGTGCTGCCGCTGCTGGCTCCGTCCATTACGATTTCCGTCTTTATGGCCTTGACCAATTCCATCAAGGTGTTCGATGTGATCCTGTCGCTGACCGGAGGCGGCCCGGGGGGCACCACCTACAGCATTGCTTATGATATTTACCGGGATACGTTCCAGAACAACTTGTACGGTTACGGAACGGCCAAAGCGCTTATTTTGTTCGTTGCGGTGCTGATCATTACCGTAATCCAATTGGGTATTTTCAAACGCAGGGAGGTTGAAGCCTGATGAAAAAAAATAAAGCCGGGCGCATCCTGCTCGAGATCGTAATGATTATTTTGTCGCTCCTGTTCCTGTATCCGCTGTTCCTGGCGGTGAATAACTCGTTCAAGAGCTTCGGCGAGGTCATGACGGATGTCATTGCACTGCCGCAGAAGCTGAGCTTCGAGAACTATGCTTATGTGTGGGAGTTCATTAACTATCCGAAGCTCTTCATCAATAACACGATTATTACCGTACTGGGATTGGCCGGCATTATCCTGGTCTCCTCCATCGCCGCCTACAAGCTTGCACGGACAAAAACCCGCTGGAGCGGGGTGATCTATATTCTGTGCATCATGCCGATGCTCATTCCGTTCCAGTCCATCATGCTGACCGTGCTGCGCGTAGCCAAAGACTTGCACCTGTCCGACAGCACCTGGGGTCTGGGCCTGCTGTACTGGGGCTTTGGCGCTCCGCTGGCCGTATTCATCTATCACGGCTTCGTGAAGGGCATTCCGATGGAAATTGACGAAAGCGCCAAGATCGACGGAGCCTCCGGCTTCCGCATGTTCTTCTCCGTCATCTTCCCGCTGCTGAAATCCGTAACGGCCACGATTGTCATCATCGACGTCATGTGGATCTGGAACGACTTCCTGCTGCCACTGCTTATGGTCAACGGCTCGCCAGATACGAAGACGCTGACGCTTGCGGCTTACACCTTCGTCGGACAGTATACCTCGGATTGGCAGTATGCGATGACCGCGATGGTTATGGCCGTCCTGCCTTCCATCATCGTCTTCATCTTCCTGCAAAAATATATCGTGAAAGGCGTTGTCGCCGGGGCCGTGAAGGGCTGATCCGGTGCAAGGCAAAACAAGGGATTCTTCCTATCAGGTTAATGGAAGAATCCCCTTCTTGTTTTTAACCAGGGCAATGGTTTATCCAACATGTAGACCTCAGCAATATCCCCTTCACTAAAGGCCGGGAGTATTTTCCCCAGTCTTTATGGCATGGTATCTTCATGCTGCCTCTGTGCGAAAAGAACTATTTTTCCGAAATTTTATAATTTCATTACAAAATAAGGGTCAAAAATCATCATTTCTGCGTTACTCTCTAGAGGGATACAAAAAATTCCATTCAGGAGGGATTAGATTGAGGAATCGATGGTTCAAAAACGGAACAAGTCTGCTGCTCATGCTCACGATTGTATTGACGGGATGGATGGGAGCCGGAACACAGCGGGCATTCGCCGAGAATGTGCTGACGGTCAGCCAAGCAATCGCACAGGGAAGCAGCGGCAATCAGGCCACAGTGGAGGGCTATATTGTCGGACATGCTTTCGGGTCTTATACCGCAAATTTTACAGCGCCTTTCGCCAACGATTTTAACGTGCTTATCGCAGATGCTGCCGGTGAGCAGGACAAGACCAAGCTCATAGATGTGCAAATCACTTCCGATTACCGGGCGGGTTATGGCCTGCAGTCCAACCCCGATCTAATCGGCACGAAAATCCGGGTGACCGGCACACTGGCTGCCTACAATAACTTTCCCGGTGTGAAAAGTCCCTCCAATATAACGCTGGCATCGGAAGAACCTGGTGACGGCGGTGAGCCAGGCGGAGATGATGGCGGGAATAATGGCGGCGGTGGCGCCGAGCCTGGCACCGACCCTGGTACCGATCCTGGCAGCAATCCAGGGAACGATCCGGAACTGGAAAACGGAGCAGGCAAAAAAGTGCTCTTTGACAACACACATGCCCAAACCGCCGGTGCTGCGGACTGGGTCATTGACGGCGCATTCTCCGATTTTGCGGACGCCCTGGCTGCCGAACAGTTTGAGGTCGATCAGCTCGACCGGACCATCCCCTACACGTTCGGAGAGCAGGCCATCACGTATGATAAGCTAAAGGACTATGACGTCTTCATCGTTGGCGAAGCCAACATACCGTTCAAGCAATCGGAACAGGAGGCTATTCTGCAGTTCGTCAGCGAAGGCGGCGGCCTGTTCTTCATTGCCGACCATTATAACGCTGACCGGAACAAAAACCGCTGGGACGCCTCTGAGGTGATGAACGGCTACCGCCGGGGCGCCTACTCCAACCCGGCGAAGGGCATGTCCGCCGCCGAAGCTGCCTCTCCTGCCATGCAGGGCGTCAAGAGCTCGGACTGGCTGGCCGATAACTTCGGGCTCCGCTTCCGCTACAACGCAATCGGCGACGTGAATGCCACCGACATAGTAGAGCCTTCCCAAGCCTTCGGCATTACGTCCGGCGTTGATTCCGTCGCCATGCACGCCGGTTCAACGATCGCTATTCTTGATCCCGCCCAGGCCAAGGGCATCGTGTATCTTCCTGCGAGCGGCGTTCCCGCCTGGAGCTACGCGGTGGATCAAGGTGTCTACAACGGAGGCGGACGCGCAGAAGGAGCCTATGCAGCCATCGCCAAGCGGGGACTTGGCAAAGCTGCCTTTATCGGCGATTCCTCGCCGGTGGAAGACGCCACCCCGAAGTATCTGCGTGAGGAAACCGGCACGGCGAAAAAGACCTACGACGGCTTCAAGGAAGAAGACGACGGTGTCTTCCTCGTCAATACGGTCAAATGGCTCGCCATGCAGGAGGACTACACCTCCTTTGACCAGGTGCACGGTCTGACACTGGATACCCCGACCTCTTTGCTGCCTATGGAAACCCCGTCCGCTTCAACTGAACCGCAAGCCGAGCCATGGGACGATCCGGCACCCGGTTATCTGTGGTACGACCCGACCACGTTCAAGCCAGGCTCCTACGGGGCGACACAAAGCCCCGGTCAACCTGCCGGCTACAGCTTTACCGTTCCGGATGGTCTGGCCGCTAGCGGCACGTATACCATGACCCTCACGGCAAACGGGCTTTCGCCTGGTGAAACGGTCTCCGGCCTGAGTGTCGGCATGTATCTTCCCGGCGGTGAGCAGGTCGCCCGCTTCAAGAGCGAGGACGGAAGCTGGTCTTCGTATGGCTACAGCCCAGCCTTCACGGTGACCGCCAATAGCGACGGCAAAGCCGAGCAAACGCTAACCTTCCAGCTGAAGTCCGGCATCTCCGGCTCAGCCAACCTGCGTTTGAAGAAAGGAAGCAGCAATGTGCTGACACAGCCGATAACCATCGCCAGCTCTAACGCTTCTGCTGCGGATGTTCACAGCATGCTTCGCCAGACAAACCGGACTCTTTCCTCGGTTCCTGCGGCTCTTGCAAGCTGAACCAGTTTAAATCAACTATTTGCTGCCCCCGTCTGCTGATGGCGGGCAGCTTTTTAGTATGGGCTATGAAAAAATATTTGAACTTTCATTTTTCCCGCACATCTCTTGATAAAGACCCGAAATATTCTACTACTACCTCGCGGAATTCCAGAGCAGCCCGCGAAATGTATCGACTCCGGTGCCATAACAAAGCAATCTCCCGCACTAGTTCGTGCTCCTCTACTTGGAGATATTTAATATCATCCTGTGAAATCGCTGCCGTTCCTGGGATAAAGGCCATTCCAATTTCTGCTTTCACAAGAGAGATAAGCCTTGCAGGTTCATCCCCCTCGTACACATATTTAGGTGCAAAACCGGCCGATTTGCATATAGCGTCGACTAAATCGCGTGTGCCATAACCTCTCTTTACCCCGACAAACCATTCATCCCTTAGTTCGGTAAGGGATACGCTGCTTCGGTCTGACAGCCGATGCCCCTTTGGAACAGCAACAAGGATGGGATCAATGAATACAATTTGGCATTCAATGTCATCCTCTTGTACTGGAGGTGAGGACAGGCAGAAATCGACCTCCCCTCTATGAAGAAGTGTAATCATCTCCTGTGTGCTCAGCATCTGTACATGATATTGGACTTCAGGCCGTTTTTTCCGAAACTCCCGCAGGATATTGGGCAGTGTGCTTGCGGTGGTCACCGCCAATTCGAGTGTGCCCTGCCCCTGGCTGGATAAATCCCTGATCTCCTGCTTCCCCTGTTCCAATTCAAACAAGGCCCTTTCCGCACGGCGAAGAAATTTGTTCCCAAACTCATTCAATCGCAGCTTTCTCCCTGCCCGATCAAATAAAGGGGCACCCAGATCCTCCTCCAGGCGTTGAATCGTTTTGCTTAGTGACGATTGGGTAACGTGCAAACTTCGCGCAGCTTCGGTCATATGTTCCATTCTGGCGACCTTGAGAAAATATTGCAGTTGAAGAAGTTCCATTACATGCCTCCATCCATTCCTTTCAGTCAATCAAATAATAACATCAAATGCGTTGGAATAAATAACTGATTTCAAGTACGATGACATCAGTCGCTTTGATTGGGGGATTAAAAATGAATGTTCGCAGCAGGTGGTTGATGATTTCCGTTGGACTGGGGGTGCTTTTGAACCCATTAAATTCCTCGATGATTTCTGTTGCTATTCCAAGACTGCAAGGAGCGTATCACCTTGACTTTACAGCTGTTTCCTGGATTATTTTTGCTTTTTACATTGCCAGTGCTGTCGCCCAGCCTGTCATGGGAAAGGCGAGTGATTTATTCGGCCGCAGGAGGATATTTCTTGCCGGGCTTGTTACAGCCTTCATTCCATCCTTACTCGCTCCGCTATCGCCAAGCTTTGGGTGGCTTATCGTGTTCCGCATTGTGCAAGCCATCGGAACAAGCATGATGGGTGGGGTTGGAATGACAATTGTGCGAGTTCATATTACGGAAAAACAAGCGTCCGCGCTGTCCTTTTTGTCGATATTCTTATCCGGAGCTGCCGCCATCGGCCCTTTTATTGGCGGAGTCCTCATTCACTGGTGGGATTGGCCTGCTATCTTTCTTGTCAATATTCCATTCGTGGCGGCGAGCTTTCTATTAGCCAGAAAAGTAATTCCTAAAGACGAACCGCTGACTTCCTCCGCAAACAGCATGTCCTTTCGTAAATGGTTTGATTTGCTTGATGTGCCAGGAATCCTGCTCTTCACAGCAGGCTTGGTTGCCTTGCTCGTTGGACTGCTGTCAGCAAAATCATCCGGTCACGTCTCATTAAGCTATGTCATTATCTGCTTGACAGGTCTCGCACTGCTTACAGCTTTCGTACGACTTGAGCTAAAAACAAAGTCGCCTTTTATTCCATTGCGAACATTCGCCAAGTATCCTGCAATGACCTGGATCAATGTTGAGTACATGCTCGTTAACGTGTTGTATTACTCGCTCTTTTTCGGGCTGCCCTCCTATTTGCAAACGGTACGTCATGTCAGTGAATTTCATACAGGAATTCTCATGCTGACCCTGGGCTTGTGCTCGCTCATCGCTTCTCCAATAGCAGGGCGATGGATAGATAAATCAGGCCCTCAACCAGCCTTGTTGTTATCCGGCATGCTGATGACATTAGGATCAGTATGGCTCGTGACATTGAATCAAGCTTCACCGGTCATCAGTATATGTTTGGCGCTAGCAGCATTCGGCATCAGCAACGGATTGAACAGCGTTGGCATCCAGGCAGCCTTGTTCAAAGCTTCTCCAAAAGAAATGATCGGAGTAGCCTCCGGAGTATTTAATACATCGAGATATATAGGAACCATTTTATCTTCATTGCTGACAGGCATCGTCATGGGAGGCCAGTTCAGCGCCGGCGGGTTTAAATTGCTTGGGGTTATCCTTACGTTCATTGCACTTTCCTTGGTATTCATGAGTTTGGGGCACCGACGGTCAGGGCAATGGCAAGAGCCGTAGGTTCACTCAACTTTTTACATTCCTCTTACATGCCGCACACAAAAAAAAGACGGGCAGGCGCTAAGCTAGAGAGATGAATAGAAGGAGGAGCATGATATGTCAACAAAAATACGCCGCCAGGTCGCCATCTTGACGACAAGTGATATTCACGGCTTTATTCAGCCCTATTCGTATACAGAGGGCGGGCCGTCTGACCTCGGCTTTGCTAGAACTGCAAGTCTGATCGAAAGGAACGCAGCAGATGGGGCGATCATATGCTTTATGTGGACAATGGTGACAACCTTCAGGGCTCGCCGCTTGCCTATTACCAGGCTAAAGTGGACAGCTTCGGGAAAAATGTGATGATTTCGAGCTTAAACGCAGCCGGGTGCAGTGCGGCAGTCGTAGGCAACCATGAGTTTAATTTCGGTCTTGCCTATTTGCGTGAGGCGATGCGGCAGTCGGCCTTTCCCTGGCTGTCAGCCAATATTTTATCCGCTGCAAGCGGCGAAGCCGCCTTTGGCACACCTTACCTTATTCATGATACCCCGGACGGTATCCGGATTGCCGTGCTGGGCCTGACAACCGCGCATATTCCGGTATGGGAGCTGCCCGAGCATATTGAAGGGCTACGCTTCGTGAACCCCGTGGAATGTGCAAAGCGCTGGGTTCGCTATCTGCGGAACAAAGAGGCTGCCGACGTTGTTGTTGTCGCTTATCATGGCGGCTTTGAGCGGGACTTGCAAACAGGCGAGCCCACCGAAACGCTGACGGGAGAGAACCAGGGTTTCGCTCTCTGTCAGGAGGTTGAAGGGATCGATGTGCTGCTGACAGGTCATCAGCACCGACAAATCGAGAACGCCATGTTAAATGGCGTATGTGTCATCCAGCCGGGGACGCAGGGGCAATTTCTCGGCAGAGTTATCCTTGAACTGGAGCTGGACGAGGAAGCGCAGACAGCAAGCCGCACATCCGGCGCAAAGCGAGGCTGGAGAGTGGTATCCAAACACGCAGAGCTGCTTCCTGCCGGAGAGGTTGAGCCACTGAACCGGATTCTGGAGCTGGCGGCTCCGATTGAGACAGGCCTGCAGCACTGGCTGGATGAGCCTATTGGCGAAACGTCCGGGAATGTGCACATCATGGATGTCTGGCAGGCGCGGCTTGAGGAGCATCCGTTCATCGAATGGATCAACAGAGTGCAGATGGAAGTGAGCGGAGCGCCAATCTCCTGCACCGCCTTGTTTGACGACAGCAGCTCCGGCTTCAGGGAACGCATATCTATGCGGGACATCCTCGCCAATTACAAATTTCCCAACACCCTGCGCGTCCTGCGGGTGACAGGCCGAGACATCCGCGAGGCGCTAGAAAAATCCTCCGAGTATTTCATGCTGGAGGATGACGGCCGGGTCGGCGTGAGTCCCGCATTCCTGCTGCCCAAACCCCAACCCTATAACTATGACATGTGGGAGGGCGTCGAGTATGTCCTGGATGTTTCCCGCCCACCTGGCGAGCGGGTCGTGCAGTTGGAAGTAGATGGCTCGCCGCTTATTCCGGATGCGGAATACGATGTCGTGATGAACAACTACCGCGCCGGCGGCGGGGGCGGGTTTGATATGTTCCGGGGCAAACCCGTCGTACGGGAGCTGCAGACGGACATGGCGGAGCTGCTTGCCGATTATATCCGCGCGAAGCGAACCATTACGGCGAGTGTTAACCATAACTGGAAGGTAATTTGTGGAGATTAAAGGATGACATGTAAATTAGTAGCAACAAATATCAGGCCTGTCCAAAATGGTGACGTTTTTGTGGTACGAATCCCGGAGAAAATTTTGCTTTTATGTTGTTTTGGGTAGGGAGATGCACGCTGCTTTGTACAATTATCCCTCTCGCTCAGGGAATAGGGGGAGCTAGGATAGGTATTCGTCTGTTTCTCTGTTTCTGATCAAACGGGATAATCATGCAAAGCGTCCGGACTTGCGAGTGTTGATTGATCCGCCACCCAACCCACCGGCCTGCCAAGCCGTCAAGCACTGATTTCTAGGTTGAGCCAAAATAAAATTACAGGAAATTTGGGGACAACAGCGATTGTGGGAATGCTTCGTTCCCGGAGCGTCCCCCACCCCATTATCCTTTGACTAATTTCGACCGAAGCTGGTTGGATACCCATTCAATGATTAAAATAAGCACAACCAGCCCAATCAAAAGGGAACCGACCTCGCTCCATTTATAGCTTCTCATGGCAAAAATAAGCGGCGCGCCAATCCCCCCGGCTCCAACAAGCCCCAGAATGGACGCTTCACGCATATTCATATCAAACCGGTAGATCATGACTGATGAAAACATGGATAACAGCTGCGGCACAATGCCAAAGCGAATCTTTTCAAATGTCGTACAGCCGATCGAGGTCATCGATTCCAGCACGCGGGTATCCAGTTCCTCAATGGCATCCACAAACAGCTTGGCCAGCATCCCAATGGAGACAAGCCCAAGCGTAAGAACCCCCGCGAAAGGCCCCGGCCCCGTAACACGGATAAACATCAAACCATAGACGAGTGCCGGAATGGTCCGGATCGTAATGAGCAGAAGTCTCGTCAGCCAGGACACGGGCTTTGGAACAATATTGGATGCCGCCAAAAAAGCGAGCGGAACCGCCAGCACCGAGCCTACAAGCGTACCAAGGAAAGCAATGGCAACGGTTTGAACAAGCAAATATAAGACACCCTGTGCGGTGAAATTGAACAGCAGGCCGAGATCCGGCTGCAAAAGCCCTTTAAAAATATTAAGCGCAATCCGGGCCCCGCTTTGATCCATATCTTGAAAGCTTACAGTCGTCAACGACCAGACAAAAAGCACAAGAACGACCGCTGTGACGGTCAGGATATAACGAGACTTTCGTGGTGCAGCAAGCAGCTGCTTTTCTAATGTCGACATAACTCAAACTTCTCCCTTATAGAGGTTGTTCAAAAAGTCATCTTTTGATCACGAAGGAAGTCAGGAAGCGAACTCGACATCGAATCTTGAATTCAGCCGGGACTTCCGGTGCTCACGTCCCCCTAGTACGCTCCGCTCCTCAGTCCCTAGCTTCATCCAACCTTCTCGGTGCTGAAAACCTGACTTTTTGAACACGCACTTATATTAGCTTTTTCCGGAAATGCTCGCTTACCGTCTCAATCAGATACACGGTTACGATTAACGCCAGAATAATCATGCCGACACCTGAATAATCACGCCAGCCCAGGTTCTCATTGATGAGCAGGCCAATCCCCCCGGCCCCGACGTAACCCAGAATGGCCGCATAACGAACATTTCCCTCAAAACAAAACAGCGAGGTCGACAGGTATCCCGGAAGCACCTGGGGGAGGGTCGCATAACGAAAGGCCTGAGCCCTCGTCATTCCGAGGGATTCCATCGCTTCGAAGGCGTCCATATCGACATTTTCAATTTGCTCATAGAGCAGCTTTCCGACATAGGACAGAGTAAACAGCATAATCGCTACCGTTCCCGCCATGGGACCGAGCCCGAAAATAAAGGTTGCGATCAGCGCCGTCACGAGTGTGGGCAGCGTTCTCAGGAGACTTAACACCGTCTTGCTGATGACCACAATCACTTTGTTATGAACAATATTCGAAGAAGCCAGCACGGCTGCGGGCAGAGCCAGCAGTGCTCCAATCATGGAGCCGAGCAGGGACATCTTGAGCGTATCAAGCAAGGGCTCCCAAATCCCGGGGAAGCTGCCCCAATTCGGCGGAATCATGTCGCCGATAATCACGAAGAACTGGCTGATACGCTTGGAAATTATATCCATTTTAAAGTCAGTGAATTGGATGGATGCTATTGTACAGATCACCAGTATCAGCAGGACAAACGGCGTCCGCGACCTCTTCTGCAGAACGACCTTGCCGTTGGGCAGGTTTATTTGCCGGGGGGAAAAGATTTTGTCAAACATACAGCGAGCTCCCTCCTGCCGGAAGCTGCTCCGCGACACTCTCCTGCAAAGATGCTCTCTCTTCTGCCCATTTGCCGCCATAAATATGGTCAAGAATTTCCGGCGTCACCTTGGATGTCTCCCCGTCAAATACAACCTCCCCTTTACGGATTCCAATGATCCGGTCTGCGTATTCCAGGGCCATATCCACATGGTGAATGTTCATAATGACGGAAATGTTCATGGCTTTATTGATGTTTTTGAAGTCGTCCATCACCACCCGCGAAGTCACCGGGTCGAGTGATGCAATCGGCTCGTCCGCAAGAATGATATCCGGGCTCTGGGCAAGGGTCCGCGCAAGAGCAACCCGCTGCTGCTGGCCGCCTGACAACTGGTCCACACGAACAAAGGCTTTAACCAGAATTCCCACTTTATCAAGAGCCTCCAGCGCTTTGATCCTCTGCTCCTTCGTAAATAGGCCTGTCCATTTGCGCCACAACGGAAGCTCAGGCACAAAGGAAACCAGCACATTGTTGATCACGGTAGTTCTGGTCACAAGGTTAAAGGATTGAAAGATCATTCCGATTCTGCGGCGGAAACGGCGAATTTGCCCGCCCTTCAGCTTTGCCACATCGACATCGTCCACGATCAGTGTGCCACCTGTTATCTCATGCATCCGGTTGATGCAGCGAATGAGTGTTGACTTGCCTGCCCCGGATAAACCGATCACAGCCACAAATTCACCCTGCCCGATTTTCAGATTAATGTTACGCAGTGCGGTCGTTCCGTTGGAATAAGTTTTTTCTACATTCATAAATTCGATCATGGTAATACTCCAATCCAAAAAATGAGAACATCAACCAACGCCGATGTTCTCATTAGGTTATATTTAGCGTTTACTTGTAAACGCGATGTTCAATGAAAGCTGTTACTTCTTCATGCTTCTCAGCAGCTCCTGTGCTTTTCTTTCGCCATCATAGTCGGATGCCTGGGCTTCCTTGTAGCCTTCATGGGTATAAACCGCGATGACCTCTTTTCCTTCAGGCGTCTGGGCAATGGCGATGAAGGCACGCTGCAGCGCAGCTTTAAAATCATCATCCATCAGCGGGCTGGTTTTGCTGACACTGATCGTATCGTTGTAAATCGGCTGCGTTACACCAATCACATTGGTTTCATCCCAGATGGTGCCCTTGCGGCCAAAGTCGGTTGTCCATTGATCCACGTAGTCTCTTCTGGCGTCAGCATAAGCCACGACAATGTCCGCCTGCCCTGCTGCCAGCCGGGCAAAGGAGCTGCCATAGGAATCCGATTGGACCACATGAGCAAGATCCGTAATGCTTTTCTGGTAATGATCCTGCAGCCACAGTGTCGGATAAATATAACCGGCAGAAGAGGAAGAAGACATGACGGCCCAGTTCGCACTGTTCAGATCATCCCAAGTCAGTGCTTCGCCTTTATTCACTTTTTCGGCCAGAGCTTTTCCTTTTTCAGAGGGCCCCGTTATAAAAAGACTGCGGTAGTAGGTTACCTGCTCATTGGTTGGTTCCGTAGGTTTATTGCCGTTCCAATCCTTGGGGGCATCGGAATCATTAGACAGCCCCGCACGGGTTGCTGTCAAAATCACGTCCGCGCCATCATCATACAAAGCGTATGTACCGCCCGGAATAAAACCGACGTTCGTTGTACCGGCTGCCAGGGCTTCCCCAACCGCTTCGTAAGTCGTTCCCACATTAATGTCAACGTTGCCTACCGTGTAGCCTTCGGTTTCCAGCTGTTTTTTCAACAACTCTTTGAGCGGCTCGGTTATCGTGATGATTTGTTCCGGATCCTTGGATGGCACAAAGCTCACTTTCAGCTCTTGAATTTCCTTGTTTCCGGAAGCAGCCCCGCCAGACGGTTCGTTCGCAGCCTGATTTTCCGAGGCGTTGGTGCCGGTGGTTGCAGCGCCTGAGCCACAGCCGGCCAGCAGCCCGATGATCAAAGCAGACAGGATAAGAAGCATGAATTTGTTTTTCACTCACGAAAGACCCCTTTTTAATGGATTGTAATCATGCAATCGCTTCGAAACATGAACTATCATACTTTCAAAGTATCAGAGAGGGGTTAATTCTATGTAAAAAGAATGAAAAATTTTACTTTTATTGTAATAACGAATTTCAATATATGTCTATAACCCATCAACGTTTTTCAACACAAATTAAACAACCTGAGCCTATATATAAATACCGGACTCAGGTTGCCTTAATATTACTTTTTGTTTACTGTCTACTTGAAAGGGGGCAGTTCAGCGTGAGCAGTGTTTTTCATTTTTTACAGCATCTTTTTCTTTACTGTTGTACCCAATGCTTGTACAGCACCTGTGTTCCTTTTTCATCATAGCCCAGCTCCGACAACTGCCGATACAAGGACTCCGCCAAGGTCAGCCCCGGGGTATCCATGCCCATTTCCTTGGCTGACTCCAGCGCAATTTCCATATCCTTGATAAAATGCTTCACATAAAAGCCAGGCTCGAAGTTGCCGGCGATCATGCGTGGCCCCAAATTGCTCAACGACCAGCTTCCCGCCGCTCCGCTCTCGATACTCTTAAGCACCTGCTCCGGATTCAGCCCCGCCTGATTGGCGTAAGCAAGCGCCTCGCATACGCCAATCATATTCGAGGCAATCGCGATCTGATTGCACATTTTCGTATGCTGTCCTGCACCGGCCGTACCCTGCAGCACAATATTGGTACCCATCAGCTTAAGGATCGACAGTACCGCCTCGTAATCCTCCTGATTGCCGCCGACCATAATGGACAATCTCGCTTCCCTTGCCCCTATATCCCCGCCGGATACGGGAGCATCCAGTGCATGCAGCCCTTTCGCGGCTGCGGCTTCATGAATCCGCTGTGCTAACAGCGGACTGGAGGTTGTCATATCGATCAGGTAAGCGCCGCTGCGGGCGTGGGTGATCAGGCCGTCCTCACCCAGATAGATTTGCTCCACATCTTGGGGATATCCGACCATCGTGATGACCACATCACATTCGGCTGCCAGCCTGGCAGGGGTATCCTGCCACACCGCTCCCTCCTGTACCAGATCGTCAGCCTTGGCTGCCGTCCGCGTGTATACATGGACCTTGTGACCCGCTTTCATAATGTGACGGGCCATGCTCTTGCCCATAACCCCTGTTCCAATAAAACCTACCGTTGCTTGTTCCAGCTTGCTGGTCATTAAAATCCCTCCATTTCCTCATATCCGTTTCGGCATGACACCATAAACTTTTTTTCTAAATCATACCATTGGGCTGACGGCAGGTAAATGCAGCCTGACCCGGCTCTTTATTTACCGCATAAGCTCTTCATGCGTTTTCTCCCATCGTTTCAGCACCTCTGCAGGATTCTTCAAACAGATGGTAACGCCTGTTAGAATATCCGCATACTTCGCTGTATCCGCTCTGGACGAGGCGACCGTCGCCGTAAAACGAGCGCGCGGATATTCCGCATCAGGCAGCTCCGGGAGCTGCTCAAGCAGGAGCCGCACATAATGCGCCCTCCCATCGGCAAACGCCGCCAGCGTGGCTTTCCCGGTTCTGATCACATTGCCTGTCGTTGTGGTACCAGACCAGAGTGCGAGCCGCAGTTGCCGTCTGTTGAGCGCCACGATCTCACCCGCGCTGATCATCGCGACATGCGGCCAATGATCATCCGTGACGGTAAGCAGCATCATCGCTTCCCCTTGTTTGCTTTCCAGTCTGCTGCCGTCAAGCAGACCGAACAGCTCCTTACTCATCTGTATTTCCTCCACAAGCATGCCCCTTTCCCGACTTATCTCGATAATATCATGCAACATATATATCCCAAAATGCAGTATACTCGGTTTAATGCCGAGATCAGCTCCAAAGCTGCTTTCTATCAACTTAAATATCTCATTCTTAAATATTTTTCTCCTAAATAAAGGCATAAGCACCTAAACTAAGGGTTATGTGAATGAAAGGAGGGATACGTGTGCCTGAACAGGAGAACTTAAGTCTGAAAATCGAAGAATCCAGACAACAGCTTTATGAGCTGGAGCAAATATACGGATTATCTCACTCCTCTGTTCTCAGGCAATCGATGGTTTTGGACGAGCTTATCAACGAATACAACCGGAAATTCCATACACGAGCCGAAAGCCGTTTTGCGGGAAGCGGTCAGCTCTTGCGCGAGGAACTTTTGCCGGGTCACTCGTACTTGTACTGCAGCCCCTTCGCCATTTCGTTAAGTTGATTGCAGGTCTGTCGTCTGTTCGAAACCTACGAGCTTGGGAGAACTACTAGAATATGTATATTATTTGGAAAATCACATTGGCTTCTGCCACATCTTACTTTTCATACGAATTTTAGACAGAAGCCAAATCAATTTTACATCCTTAGCATGTTGTGTTGATACATAAATTTAATAACAACGTTACTTGGCAGTCTTCGCGTGCTTGATATGTAATGCTCTTACAGCCGGATATGTAATATTAGCCTTTTTTAGAACATCGTATATGGATTGAATATCCGATTCAGAATACCCCGGACCCTCACCCTCATGCTGCGCTTGCAGCCGGTTCAGTTTGCGCTGAATGTACTCTGATAATTCCACATCATACACGATCAGCTCATCGGAATTGATCTGTCGGAGCTCCGGATTGACACTGAATCTGCAGCGCATGGTAAATGAGACTATAGATATAGCACGAATCCCCTCAAAACCTCCCAAATGACCTTTGACCGCCTGAATATGTCCGTAGTTCTGCATAAATGGATTATACATATCGAACCGGTTGCTGACTCTCCAGTTCTTCTCTTTCCTGCTACCCTTGATCTCACCGTTATAATTCTTTGTTTCAATGACGAACATTCCCAGAGGTGTAATTACAACATGATCAATTTGTGAATAACCCGAGCGGGCTTTGGGATTGGTAAGCAATAGATCGCTAAGATACTTGCAGCCCTGCGGAAGTTGATCCAGTTGAATGTTAATTTTATGCTCCCCCAGTTCACCGATGCGGGTTGACTTTACTTTTGGCCTGGTTTTGGGTGCTGACGGATTTGACGCAGCTTGAGCTGACTTTTTCTTGACCGGATTTTTGGCTGATATGAATAAGGATAAGAGCTTCTTGAACATATTTTTAGTCCTCCCTATTATCTTCTATATTCTATATCGGCATCCTGCTGCTATTATAAGACTGCCTTTAGCAGTAGTTTTTATTGCGATATCAGGAAGCTCATACCGGGAAGTTACACTTTTTGATATCTTAAAAAATGGGACCCCGCCAGGTGAAACTCTATATCACCTGGCGGGGTCCACTATTTCCCTAATACAATCAGCTCAGTTATATACATTCAACTCCGCAATTGACACCATTTATATACCCTGAATTCCCAGATTGAAAGACCGTATGCCTCTTGCGCACGCTTGGTGCTGAATACTCTGACGTAGCGCCCCTCTCCCGAAATGGGCTCGGAAGTCAATCCGCCCTGCGAATAGGCACCCTCCCATTCGATTTCCATCCTGGACAGCTTGGCCCTCGCACCAAGATCCACATAAACCCACTGCGGGTCCTTCTGCCACACGCTTTCCCAAGTTAAACGGAAAAGAGTTACCGTGAAAATCATAACAGTGCGATATTCGTATGTTTAATAAAGGTTTTCTTTATAGAAAGCACCTAATTTATCTACAGCTTTACTAACTGGTCCTGGCTTGTCGTACAGGTCATAATGGCTTGCTCCTTCTATAACGAACAAATCTTTTTTCTCAGAAGCTGCCCGGTTATAAAGCTCATGGCCGTCCTTGTATGAACCAAACGCTCCTTGTACGCCACCGACAATGATTTGCAAAGGTTGCGTCAGCAGACTGTCTGCTAAATGGAAAGCATCGAAGCCGATGATCGAGCCCGTGCTGGTGAATTTCAATTTGTTCGGAGAGTTAGGGCTCTGGCCTCTTGGTGTTCTGTAGTAATCAACCGCCCCTACAAGATCGATATCCGTCATACCAGCTTCTTCTCTTTCTGCATGACTGTCAGGAATCCATCGTGTAACCAGAGGTTCGGCGCCGCGCGCTTCGGCAGTGCGTTGTCGAGCAACTTCCTCTAAAACTTGAATAGGATCGCCTTCACGATATCCACGGCCGATATTCGCACCGACGACTGTACCAACTGCTTTGATGCGACGCTCTGTCATAGCTGCATTTACAGCATACCCGCCGCCTGCACAAACACCTAACACGCCAATCCGATTATCGTCGACATAATCCAGTGTAACCAGGTAATCAACCGCACACCGAATATCCTCAATACGCGCAGCCGGGTATTCGGCATAACGAGGCTCACCTTCGCTTTCTCCTTGATAGGACGCATCAAATACAATCGTTACATAACCCAGCTCAGCAAGTTTCTCCGCATAAATACCCGCCGTCTGATCTTTACAACTGCTGCCTGGATGAACACATACGATGGCTGGATGTTGCCTCTTTTCCTCAGCATGTTCCGGTAAATTTAGAATCGCTGCCACTTGCAGCCCATGTGCACGAAATTTTACATTCTTTTTCGTAACTGTCACAGTTAAAACCACCTTTATTCTTGTTTTAAATACACTTGTGAGTATTAATTTTCTTATGTATATTAAATTATAATAAAGGTGCATCTGATTCAATGACCGCATTACGCAATCTGTGTGTTAATACTCATATTGCTTTCATTGTGTACAAAATATAGGAGGACCGCTGTGTGGAGAAAATAGATCGCAGAATTTTAAAGTCTCGCCAGGCTATTCAATCGGCTTTTCTGCAAATGTTAGTCAAGGAAGGTTTTGATAAGATTACGGTTAGAAGTATTACAGAACAAGCTAATATTGGACGAAAAACATTCTACCTGCATTACATGGATAAATATGATCTGTTGGATAAGATTGTGGATGAGCATATCGCACAATTACGAGACATATGTGAGCAAAAAAAAGACTTAGGCCTTATAGAAGGGGCGATCGTATGGTTTACTTATTTTGAGCAGCATAAACCTATGTTTGCCGCATTGTTTAAAAGTAAAGGTGCTACATCATTTCGCGAAAAGCTGCTGTCTTTTACGATGGGGGAAATCGATAAAAAGATAAATAAGGATTCGCACCTGATGGTTGATAAGCAAATTTTTTTAAAGTTTTTAGGGACGGCAACCATGGGAGTATTGGAATCATATGTGCTGGGGGAAATAAACAGTGATGTTGAAACTGTGGCAACACAAGTTGTGCAGTTATATAAAAAACATATTTAGATTCCCTAAATTCTATCTAAGTGATTAACATCATAAAAGCGAATAGTGCGCACCGAGCGAGTGTCGGTACGCACTGTTTTCATTCTAAATTATAAGGTTTACTCGTCAGCACCGATATTCACGGCGCTTCCTTTCACCCGGGACTCTCCGTCAATATCCCCTGTTCCGATAATGGCGGTGTCCGTGTGCCCGGCATCAATCGCCGGAGATGAGGGCTGCAAATGGAAGTCGCCGCCCGCCTCATTCACGAATTTAGGATCATCGGCAAACAGAGAATGCGCATCGTTGCCGGTTCCCTTTTGGTACGAGGAGAATCCCGTATACTCCTTGTTCTTCCAGGTCCAGGTTGCATCCGAGCTGCCGCCCGGAGCAGAATATAAATTATAATCCACAACATTGCCGGAGTTTTTGGTGTATTCATTGTAGAACAACACATCCGTGGAGTTGGCCACGAAAATATTGTTTTTGATCACGTTATTTTGTGTATCATACTGCACGAGTAGCTGGCCGTTATAATCGTTCAAAGTATCGTTTTTGTACACCGTATTGTTCACGATCTTGCAGTTTACCGTCGAGCCGCGCTTGGTGTCATAACCTCCTATGGCGATACCGGTCAGACGGTTGTTATAGATCACATTGCTGCGGACCGTAATATTGCTGGTAGATTTGCCGGCATGCTCGGAAGCAATTTCGACGCCGATGTCGTTGTTGTAGCTGTAGTTCTGCTCGATCACACTGTCCTTGCCGCCATCCACATAAATGCCGCCAGCCGAGTTGTCGTCTTTCGCGTAAGATGGGTTATTTTTAACAGTATTGTTGTACACCCGGTTACCCTTTACCAAACCGTTGCGCGCCTGATCGTAAGCGGCATTCGGCGCAGTTCCCTCAAAACCGATCAGATCGATCCCGATATTGTCATTATCATGAACAATATTGTCCGTCACCGCAAAGGTATCCACGTTGCCGTTCAAAACCAGCGCTTCGCTGGAGCCCAGTACGAGATTGGACAGCTCATTGCCGCTGATCGTAAGGTCGTGAATGGAATCGGGTGCTTTCGTTCCGTACACGGCGATGCCGTGAGCGTCCCGGCCCAGCCGATCACTGCCGCTCGGAGTTGCTGTGTTTTTGATATCATGAACTTTGTTGTTGGACAGATTAATGAAACCGCCCGCTCCATGAACATAAATGCCTACAGGCACCGCATTCTTGGAAGCCGTAGTAAAATTGCGGATTTCAAACCCCTGCACGGTAACATAATTCACATCGTTCAGTTCGACCAGCCCTTCGGATCCGCTGACCGCAAGTCCTTTGCCGTCAATGATTGGTGCCTCATTGTCATAATTGGCAAACACAATAGGGCCCGCAGAAGCGGAGCCGGAGCGGGTGATCTTCAGTTTCTCGTTGTATACACCGCCCCGCACATAGACCGTGCTGCCTGCAGGAACCGTGTCAGCCGCGTGCTGCAGCGTCTTCCACGGAGCGTCGCTCGTTCCCGCATTGGTGTCGCTGCCGCTCGTCGCCACGTAATATTCAGTACCTGCCGCAGAGGCAGCAGAAGGCTGCACATTTCCAGAAGCTAGACCAATCCCCACAACCATGCTTAAACCTGCCAGCAAAATTTTCCCGAGTTTCATCATCATTCCTCAACTCCCATTGTTCAATTTGGTTTCGTAAATGATAACCTGTATTCACCGATTATTTCCAGCTTGCAAACGGAGAACGGCCTCCACTGTCGGCAGGCTTCCAGTGCCTCCAATGCCGAGCGTCGACAGCGCCCCACACGCATTGGCGAACCGCAATAGCTCCTCACCGCGACGACCGAGCAGATAGCCGTAAATGATTCCCGCGTTGAAGCAGTCACCTGCTCCCGTCGTATCCACCGGGGTCACTACATAAGGCACTGCCGATATCACACTTCCGTCAGACTCGCGCAGCGAAGCGCCTCTGGAGCCTTGCTTGACTGCCACCATACCAGCGACAGAAGGCAGCATCGATTCAAGCACACTGGCGACCCGGTCCGCCGCAAAAATATGCAGCAGTTCATCCTCGCTGGGAATGAACAGCTCCGTTTCCGCCAGCAGCGCGCTGATCCCCTCGCGGTCCCATTGATTGGCCACATCCCAGCCTGTGTCAAAGGACGTGCTGATCCCGTCCGCACGCAGCTTTTTAAAAAGTTCCAGCCAGTGGGGCCTCATACCATCCTGCAAATAATAGGAGCCGAAGTGCAGATGCTCGGCCTGCCGCAGCAGCGTCTCCGGGATATAATCCGGGGTCAGCAGCGGGATGCTGCCGGCATAGGTTAACAATCCCCGGTCGGCAGGCGTGGATAAGGACAGGGTCACGCCTGTTTTGATGCCCGGAAGCCGGGTGACGTGCTCCGTGTTGACACCCATGCGTTGCAGCTCACCCGTACAGAAGGTGCCAAAATCGTCGTCTCCCACCACACTGACGAACCGCACATCCGCTCCCAGGCTGGCCAGTGCGCAGGCTGTGATCGCCGATGAGGAGCCGAGCACGACCTCGAAGCCGTCGACCATCTTTTCCCGGTTCCATTCCGGCATAACATCATTTCCGGACACAATGATGTCCACGTTCAGTTCACCGGCGACGACAACAACAGGGCTTGTCTCCCTCGACCCTGGGGACCGCATCATTTCAATACCGGAACAAAGCCTTGTTCCGCCTCATACAGCTCCTCGAACATGCTGCCGATTTCATCCAGGGAGCATACGGCTGCGGTCAGCGGGTCCACCATCAGCGCATGGCGGGCCATTTCCTTGTCGCTTCTCAGCACAGCTTCCACAGCCAGATCGAAAAAGGCCATGTTCGAGCGGCACAATGCAGCCAGGTGCTCCGGCAGTTTCCCGAAACGGGTCGGCTGAACACCCTTCCGGTCAACGAGGCAGGCCACCTCAACGACGCCGTCCGCCGGCAGATTTTCGATCAGCCCCCGGTTGGGAACATTGCCATAAATGACCTTCGTCTCGTTTTTCAACACAGCTTCAATGATCACAGCCGCATACTCATTACTGGATTGCATTTCGAGCGGCAGCGTGCCTTCGAGCTGCTGGACAATCTGCTCGTCGTTCTCCTTGCGCCAAATCGGCCAATTGTCGGCATAGAAGCCTGTGGCTCCGTTATAGCCGGTGCTGCAGTGCAGATCGATGAGTGATTGGCGCTTGCGGTAATATGGAATATACTCCGAGAAATGGCCGCTCGATTCCGAGACGAAGGCTCCCAAATATTTCATGGCGTCAAAGCGGACCGGGTCCTGCAGCAGCAGCTCAGGGTCCTTAATTTTTTCCAGCAGTACAGGATACAGATCTTGCCCGGCATGGGTCAGCTCCACGAACCAGGACATGTGGTTGATGCCGCCAGCTCTCCAGTGCATCTCTTCATACGGAACCCCAGCGTATTCCGCCAGTTGAGCGGACGTATTCTGGATGGAATGGCAGAGACCGACCACAGGAATGTCCGTGATGCGGGAAGTCAGCAGTGTGACCGCAGACATCGGATTGGTATAGTTCAAAATCATGCTGTCCGGACACAGCTCCTCAACGTCCCGGACAATCTCGATCCAGCTGGGAAGGGTGCGCAGTGTCTTGAACAGGCCACCCGGTCCCAGTGTATCGCCAATACATTGCTTGACCCCGTATTTCAGCGGAATTTCATATTCGTATCGCACCGTCTCCAGCCCGCCAACCTCAATCTGGTTGATCACAAACTGCGAGCCGCTGATGACCTCCCTGCGGTCTGTGGAGGCGATGACTTCCCACTTTTTCCCCGTCATCTCCACGATCTTGAGCACCAGTCTGCGCGCAAGCTCAAGCCGCCGCTCGTCGATATCGACCAAAGCGATCGTACCGCCCTCCAGCCCTTCAATCAGAAGGATATCCATCGCGATCTCACGGGTAAACGCACTGCCTGCACCGATAATTGAAATTTTCGTCATAGCTCTTCTCCTCGCCCCTTATTTCATACCTGTCATCGTCAGGCCTTTAATGAATTGCTTCTGGAAGATCAGGAACACAGTAATAACCGGTATCGTAATCAGAACCGCTGCGGACATGACAACATTGTAATTGACCTGGTGGGTTCCGTTAAAATAGACCAAGGCGAGCGGAACGGTCATTTTGCTCTCATCATTCAGCACGATCAGCGGCCACAGGTAGTTGTTCCAGGAGTTCATGAATGTGAATATGCCCAGAGCCGATAGCATCGGCATGATGAGCGGCGAAATGATGCGCAGCATCAGCCTGAACTCACCCGCGCCATCTATTCTTGCCGCCTCCAGCAGATCCTGCGGGATTTCCTCGATAAACTGCTTGGCCAGGAACACGCCGTAGGAGCTGACCAGATTAGGCAAAATGATCGCCAGCAGATGATTAACCAATCCAAGCTCGGCTGTGATCAGATAGGTCGGAATCATAATGACCTGGAACGGAATCATCATCGTCGCAAGAATCAGAATAAACAGCAGCCTTTTCCCTTTAAATTGATGTTTGGCAAAAATATAGCCGGCCAGAGAACTGGTAAGCAAGGTGATAGCCGTGATGATTACGGAGGTCACCAGGCTGTTCAACAACCACGTGACAAATGGCGCATCTTGAAAAACCGTCCGGTATCCCTCCAGGCTAGGCTGCTGGGGAAACAGCCCGCCGGAGCCTGACACGATCTCCATATTGCTCTTCAGCGAAGACAGCACCATCCAGACGTAAGGCAGCAGCATAATACAGGCCGCCACTGCCAGCACAGCGATCAGCACTCCATCCCAAACACTGCGTTTATGCGGCATAAGCTTCTTTTCCCCCTCTCAATGTTCCCACTGCGTACGTCCCCATCTCAGTTGCAGCAAAGTCACGAGCAGAATGATCATGAGAAACACGGTCGCCATCGCCGAGGCATATCCCATGTTCGAGTTGGAGAAGGCCTGATCATAAATGTGCAGCGCCAGCACACGTGTCTCGTTGAACGGCTCCCCTTTTGTCATGATCTGGAATTGCGGGAAGGCCTGGAAATAGGAAACGACCGTAGTCACGGAGACAAACAGCAGCGTTCTGCGCAGCAGTGGTAAGGTGATGTGGAAAAAGATATGCCACCGGCCTGCACCCTCCAGAATCGCTGCTTCATAATACATATCGGGAATGGAGTCCAGTCCTGCAATAAAAAGTACGATGTTATAGCCAATATCTGCCCACAAGGTCATTAAAATGACGGAATAGAGCGCATAATGCGGATCGCTCAGCCACTGGATCGGGGCCATATGCAGCTTGGCCAGCACCATGTTGAACAGGCCGTTGTTGTAATTGAACATCGTGCTCCATACGATAGCCGTGCCCGCGAGTGGTGCGATCGTTGGCAGAAAGAACAGTGTCCGGAACAAATTTTTGAGCCACGGGATTCTGACCCGCTGAATGGCCGCAGCGATTAGCAGCGTGAAGACGATATTGACCAGCACGGTGATGATGACGAATTTGAATGTGACCCATAACGACTTTAGAAAAACGGCGTCCTGCAGCATACGGCTGTAGTTCTCTGCCCCCACAAACACCGCATTTGAGCTGAGCGGGTCATACTTGAATACGGACAAACCAAGGCTCCACGCAATCGGAAGAAAAGCGAACACCCCGAACAGGAGCAGAATCGGCACCAGTGATATGATGATAAACCTCCGTTTTGCCCTGTACCCCGCCGCCTGTCCCGCCGCTTTAAGTCCCTTCGTCTTGTCGGTTGGTACAGCAACACTCATGCCCGAGCCCCCTTATCACTTATGTTGATCCTGGCTATCATTGATAGCCTTTTCGATGTTCGCCAATCCGGCCTCCACATTCAATTGCCCGCTGACCATCAACTGAAAATTGTCGTTGACCTGCTTGAAGAAGTAGTCCCGGTCGGCCACAGGGCCAATCCATTGGCCTAACGGCAGCACTGCCAGCGAGGTTTTCATATAAGGATTGCTGCTCTGAAATGCCGGGTCTTCGGCGATTTCTTTTTTGGCAGGGACGGTAAAGGTATCTGTATTCCACGCCTCAAGGTTGTCCTTCTCCGAAATGAACTGGATGAAATCCAGCGCAGCCTCCTGCTGTTTGCTTTGCTTCGCCACCGCAAGGCCCCAGCCGGATTCGGCGGCAAAAACAGGCGGGCTGTCCGTAAAGGACGGCACTGGCACGTATTCAAAATCGCTAACCTTGTAGTTGTTGATGCCCGCAGAAATCGTCCAAGGGCCGCGATAGGTCATGGCCGAGTTGCCGCGAAAGAAATGATCGGAGGTATCCAGCTCCCCGCCAAACGCGGTCAAATCCGTGACTTTGTCCTCAGCCACAAGCGAGACCAGGGCCGACATCGCCTGCCGCGCCTCTGGAGTATTGAAATTCACATGTCCTCCTTCTCCCCAGAAGCTTGCCCCTTGCTGCAAAATAAGCGATAAAAAGGTAAAAGTGATATTGTCCGTCGATACAAAATCAAAGCCCTTGACTTTAATGACATCTCCTTCGCGCACAGTCAGTTTTTGGGCATAATCCACAAGCTCGTTCCAGGTGGACGGCGGCTGATCGAAGCCTTGCTGCTTCAGCATTTGTGGATGAATCAGCATGCCGCCGTTTTCAATGTTGTATTCCAGCGGCAGCCCGTACAGCTTGTTATCCCGCATATACCCGCCAAGGGGCGCGTCATAGTAGGCTTTTTTTACATTTTCGCTATCAGGGATTTCAACGAGCAAATTGTTCTTGGAATATTCGGGAACCCAGGTACCAAAAAACTCGGCGATATCGGGCGGTTGTCTCGCGGAGAATGAAGCTTTCAGCTTCTGGTTGTACACGTCATACGGAAAGGTCTGATACTCAATGGTTACATCAGGATGTGTGTCCTGGTATTTGGCGATCAGCTTTTTGTATGCGTTTACAATTCCATCTTCCTGATGGCTCCAGAAGACCAGCTTCACCTTGCCTTGCGGGTCTGCGGGTGTATCGCTGCCGGACGTGGAAGGGCCTCCGCACCCCGCTGCAGCGAATACAACGCAAACCGTCATGATGATCAGCATATACTTGGAAAATCGCATTTGCATATCCCCCTAATTCTGCAAATTAGCCAGCATATGAAGGGGAGGTTACTTGAGGATAAGCGCCATTAAGCCATTAGATAAAAGCGGTGTGGTCCATAGGTGTATGTACGGCAATCCGCTGCTCCCGGCACGCTTGCTCAAACCATCCCTCCGGCTGTTTATTCGTAATTACCCCTGTCACCTGATTCAGGGAAGTAATGGTAAACAAAGCGCTCTTCTCCAGCTTGCTTTGATCGAATACAGCATACACTTCGCTGGAACGTTCTATCATTAATTGGGCGATACGGGCTTCAAGCTCGGAATGCATCGTAAACCCGTGATTAAGAGACACTCCGTCCACCCCAAGAAACATTTTGGTAATGTTGATTTTATCGATCACGTTCTCCGCCAGCGGACCGCTCAGCTCGTAGCTCTTGGCCCGCATCACGCCGCCGATCACTACTACCTGAATATCTTCCGCGTCGGCCAGCTCAAAAGCAATATTCACCGCGTTGGTGACAATCGTGATATTCCGGTGTTTTTTCAGCGCTTTTGCAATAAAAAACGTCGTTGTTCCCCCGGTGAGACAGATAATGTCCCCTTCCTGCACCAGGGCAGCTGCAGCTTCGGCAATCCGCTCCTTGTCCTGCCGTTGGAAATCATGTTTGGCGGCAAAAGGCAGCTCTGCGGCCGACGGCATCAGCGCCCCTTCGTAAATGGCTCCACCGGTCGTGCGGATAATGCCGCCCGCTTTCTCCAGCACGTCCAGATCGCGTCTTGCGGTCGCTTCCGAGCAGCCGATGGCCTCAATAATCTCCTGCAGCGATATTTTTCCGCGCGCTTTTATTAATTCCAGTGTTTTCGCTCTGCGAAGTTCACCCTTTGAATATTGCATATGTCTCTCCTTTAAATACGAGTTCAAAAAGTCAGGTTTTCAGCACCGAGAAGGTTGAATGAAGCTCAGGGACTGAGTAGCTCAGCGTAGGTAGAGCCTACGTGAGCAACAGAAGGCCCGGCTGAATTCAAGATTCGATGTCGAGTAAGCTCCTTGATTCTACTTCGTGATCAAAAGATGACTTTTTGAACATCCTCTTTAATATATCTGGGCTATTACAACCCGTGTTAGCTCTATTGTGGAGGATGAAAGGGTGGATTGCAATACACCAAAGTGAACCCGCATCCTGTTAGAAAAACGTGCACCGCACACTTTTGCCGGACTCTTCACAGAGCTGTAACCTGCACCTGCTGCTCGTATTCCCGGAAAAGACGGTAGTCGATATCGCCCGCTTTCGCGGACATCGCATTCGCCGCAGCCGCTGCAGCGGCGGTACGCAGCCTGTCTGCGGCCGAATCGCCGCGTTCTTCCGCATACGCCATACCTGCCACAAAGGCATCACCGCAGCCCACAGTATTCACGGGCTGAATGGCCGGCGGTGTCACCAGATAACCTGCTCCGTCAAGAATCGCCAAGGCTCCGCGGCTGCCCAGTGTTACACATACCTCGGCGATTCCCCGGTTCGCCAGCATCTGCGCGGCCCGTGTCCATTCGCTTAGCTCCTGCGGTATGTGTCCCAGCCAGCCGGACAGCTCTTCTTCGTTCGGCTTCACGAAGTGAGGCATTGCGTCGTGGCGAGACATCGCGTCGAGACGAGGCGTTGCGTCGAGCACGGCGCTGAAGGCCCTTCCGCTGGTATCCAGGAAGGCTCGCGCACCAGTGGAACGCACGATGCCGATCAGATCCGCATACAAGCCTTCCGGCGCACCGGCGGACAAACTGCCTGACAGCACAACCACGGTGGATTGCGAGGCAAGCTGGTGTACCTTTTCCTTGATCGCTTCAACTTCCGTTTCCGTTATGGCCGCTCCCTGCCCGAGCAGCTCGGTGGACGTTCCGCTGGACTCATCCAGAATATTGAGGCAGACCCGCGACTCTCCCGGTCCATGGACAAAGGCCGTCTGGATGCCCCGTTCCATCAGGCTGCTCTCGATAAACACGCCATTACTGCCAGCGATGATGCCGGTGGCTGTGACCTGACCGCCGAGCTGGCGAATCACCTTGGCAACATTGTTGCCTTTGCCGCCTGGTTCATCGACCTGACGGGTCACCCGCTGCACCTGACCCACGCTGAACTTATCGACATAATACGTCCGGTCGATGGCGGCATGGAGTGTAACGCTAGTAATCATCTGGCCACGCCCGCTTTGCCGCTGGACCCGCAAAGCCGCATTTTCTCCATAGCCAGCCGTTTGACCGCTTCCTTCGCCGGAACCATGTATTTACGCGGATCGTTTTCTTCAGGATGCTCCGCAAATACGCCTTTGATCGCGTCGGAGAACGCAATGCGCAGCTCGGTGGCGATGTTCACCTTGGACATGCCCAGCGCGACCGCCTGATGAATCTGCTCGGCCGGAATGCCCGACCCGCCATGCAGCACCAACGGAACCGCCACGCGATCCGCGATGCGCGCAATCCGCTCAAAATCAATGTTCGGCGTGCCCTTGTAAATGCCGTGGGCGGTTCCGATGGCGGGCGCAAGCGTAGTTACACCGGTACGTTCAACAAAAAGAGCGCATTCTTCTGGATCGGCCAGCGAAGCATCCCGCTCATCCACGACGATGTCATCCTCGACACCGCCAACCTTGCCGAGTTCCGCCTCCACATTCACGCCGGAAGCTTGGGCGATTTCCATCACTTTGCAGGTTTGCTTCACATTTTCCTCGAAAGGAAACATGGAGGCATCAATCATGACCGAGGTGTAACCGGCGCGTACGCATTGGATAATTGTAGGAAAATCAGTGCAGTGGTCCAAATGAAGCGCTATGGGCAGATCCGTCCGGTCCGCCGCGGTTTTGGCCGCATGGGCGATGTAATCCGGCCCCAAATGTTTGACGGTGCCCACTGTGGATTGAATAATGAGCGGGGATTCCGACTCAACCGCCGCTTCTACGACAGCCTGCAGCATTTCCAGGGTGTGCACGTTGAAAGCGGGGATGGCGTATTTCTCCCTGCGCGCCGTTTGCAGCATTTCAGTAGACGAGATAAGTGGCATATCTTTTTTCCCCCTTGAAAGGTATGGCCGCATGCCGGGTACAAAAGGTTCATTAGGTGACCCTTTATTGGGCTGTATAGCGGCGGGTTTGAGCGAGCTTAACACCTCCCTCTCATTAGTGGAACGATCCGGTAATCACGTTTAGAGGTATGGGCCATGACCACAACAGGAGCTGTTACTGCGACTGCAGCTGCAATTGCGATCGTATCGAAAAGCCAATCCTAGCGGATTACTGCTGATGATCGTGCCGCACAGCCAATCTAACGGACCACAGCTGTTGATCGTACCGTAAAGCCAATCTAACGGACCACAGTGCCGTTATTCTGCGAAATCAACAGTTTTCGAAGCTGTAACGGACACCACAGACCTTATTGGGCATTAATGTGCACGTATCCGGCTCTTTTTGAGCAAATAGCAGCTCTCCTGTCCGTTAGAAATGAAAACGGCGTCTTTCCAGGCAAATAAGGTCGCTCTGGTCCGTTAGCTTATCCGTTCTGATCTGCCGTCACCAACGTTCACGTTATTTTTTGGATCCATTCCACTATGCGAATGTTTGAAACAAATGACTTTTGATTAATGGATGATTGGATAAATCTTGTGCTTGTGATCATAATAATCGTTTGTTTTGATTAAATCAATCACTTTGTAAAATTTTATTGCTCTTTTCGTGGATATAAGCTCATAATATTGATTGTATCAATCATTACTATTGCATTTTTGATTGAAAAAATTATAAAATTGACACAAGGCGTCATAATTAATCCATTTCCGGGAGGTACATCTTTATGAGTTTGACGTATCGTGAAATCAAAGGCCAATACAAGGCCCTGCAGCAGACCTTCGAATATATGGTGGCGAAGCGCGCTGAATTTACCGCCTTTGTCCGTGAACAGGCAGTCACCTCCGTGACCTTCGTCGGTTCCGGTTCCAGCTATTGCTTGAGTGAAGCGGCCGCTTTCTCCTTCCGCTTACGCGCCAGCCTGCCTGCGCTTTCCCTGGCCGCCGGTGATCTGATGCTCCATGCCGATCGCTACCGTCCTATGCTGGCAGGCACCCTGGCCATCGCACCGTCACGGTCGGGCAGCACCAGCGAAGTGATTGAAGCGCTGCGTCTGATCCAGTCGGAAGAACGCATTCCCGTATTGTCCATTTCCTGCGTAACGAATTCTCCATTGTCCGCAAGGGCCGATTTTGCCCTGGAGCTGCCCTGGGCCTTCGACGACAGCGTCTGCCAGACCCGCACGGTTACGAATCTGTATGCGGCCAACCTGCTGCTTGCCGCCTTCCTTGCCGGCGACGAGGACCTGATTGCCGACATGCAGGCGGCTATTCACCAGGGCGAAGCCTACATGACACGTGTGGAGAACGATATCCGCCGTGTCTCCGACTTTGCCTGGACGAACGCCGTCGTGCTGGCAGACGGCGAGCTGCAAGGACTGGCCGCCGAGGGTGCCATCGCTTTGACCGAAATCGCCAAGACGCAGGCCCACGCCTACCATCTGCTCGACGTGCGCCACGGTCCGATGGTGACGGTGGGCCCGGATACGCTCGTGATCGCGGCCTTGTCGGACAGCGGCATCGATCATCAGCGCAACCTGATGCGCGATATCAAAGACCGGGGAGCCACTGTCATCGCGTTTGCTGATCGGGCCGAGGTGGTGCCGCAAGACATCGTTGACCTCGCGGTCACGACGGACCGTCCGCTGGACCCAGCGGTGCGGGGCATTCCGTTCATTTTCATCCCGCAAATCGCCGCCCTCGCCAACGCCGAACGCCACGGCATCAACCCCGATCAGCCTGACGGACTGGTGGCCTGGGTTAAGCTGTAAGAAAAAGTTGCTCTAAGCAATGGGGATTCATTAATCGGTCCTCATTCCATCGGTTTCCGAAAAAATAAAAAAGGCCAGTCCCGTAAGCCATTTTCATGTGACTTAGAGGGCTGGCCTCATAGCATAACAATATAAAAACACCTTCATTTTTTTTAATCCACACTCCTGCATAAGGAGCGACCGCCCACTAGACCGACGTGCTCTCCCGGCAGCAGGCGCTTTCAATCCACGCTCCTATTATAAGGAGCGATCGAACAACAAGCTTATCGCCACGCTTTTCTCCTGTATTTCAATCCACACTCCTGTATAAAGAGCGACCAATTAAGGCCTTGTAGTACAAGGGCTTATCCTAGCAAAAGTGCGACCCTCCATTTCTTTATTATATGCTTGTCATCATTCCCCAGCAAATAGCCATAACCCTTGTTACACTAGCCAGTTCGAATCTCCCGGGAAATCATGTAAGCTTGGGGTTCGCACCAGCTATTCATTGATTTAGTTTTTCTTCTTAACATGTAGTTTTTTAGAAAATGGATTGATAACGCTTTGAGGGGTTGTTCATAATTCTTGTTGAAAGTAGATACAGGATCTCATCAGTTCTATTCAGCAAGCGGGTGACGTTTTTCTTCTTCATTTTAGAAATTTCCTCTCTCTCCAGGTTGGAAGCAAGAAATTGAATAGTGCCTATGAAAATGACAACATCCAACGAAGGAGCAGATTCAGTATGCAGCAGGTGCAAGAGTTCGACCATGGAGAAAAATCTCTCCGGGAATGGTTTGTTGTGCTCTTTGATGTATAAAGCTTTGAGCATGGCGGTAAGAGCCCAATCGCAGAGGATCAGGCTAGATAGAGGTTGATTATGGTCACAAAAAATTAAAGATAGTTTCATATGATAATGTGCAAGATTGTGGAGTTCATGAGACAGGTCATAAAGGTATTGCCTCTCGCTTATTATTTCAAGATTATCTTGTTGACCCGAAGGTGATATATTCATTCGTTGGAGCTCTTTGCGTCTTAAAGGTGCCTGCTTAACAAAAGAGACATTCCTTTTCAAATCAAATTCCCCCTAAGGATAAAGATATGAATATTATACATAAAATTGATACATATTAGTATCATTGATTTTTATCGACTAGTGTATGCTCTTTAAAAACTTGTCTACACTTTTCAATAGTGAGGTGTAGATATTAATGAAGGATAAAGAAGTATTAAAACTCGTAGGGGCAAGGATTCGTGTTTTGCGTAAAGAGAAAGGTTTATCGCAGGAGACTCTTGGGGAAAAAGGTGGGTTTCATTTTTCATACATAGGCCAGATCGAACGTGGAGAAAAAAATGTATCCTTGTTGAATTTGGCCAAAATTGCAGCAGCATTGGATGTTAATCTAATTCAATTATTCGCCTATGTAGATGAAGACCCAAAGATAGTTGAGTCAGATGAAGAAGTTATAGAAATTGTATCTATCCTCAGAAAATCGAATCCGGAGAAAATACACTTAGCCCGAAATATAATTAAAGAAATTATGGGCGTGGAAAAAGAATAAGTAGCTCTATATAACCCCGTTTACCCAGGTATTTGGAAATTACAAATATAAAGGCCCATGATCGAAAATTTAACATTCGTTCATGAGCCTACTGTTTGAATCTTATATAGAAGCCTATTATTTCTGTGAATTCAATGTTTCTTTCAAAAGTTTGCTTTAAATTTTCTGCCTCGGAAACCAGATTTGTCACCACTATTTTTTCTTTTTCAAACACTCGTTCTAAAATAGCCATGATTTCATTCTGTTCTTCTAATGGTGGAAGTAAAATTGGTATTTTCCTTAAAAAGTCTTGGCTAATTGTAGCCATTCCAAGATCGCAGAGGTTATTAAAGTTCATTATGTACACAAAAATCTCCACAACCAAGTCACAGAGAAATTATCCATCACTAGGGGATTGCGGATATCTCCTGTTTACAAGCTTCAATAAAACGTTTATGGCCTTGAGGTATAAAAACCGTTGTGGTAAAGTAATGATAGAAATAAGGACCGATGGCAGTCGGTCCTCAGCACAACAACTTGAGTGGGGTAACCCTCCAAGATCAAGAAGTTAATCTGGAAAGTGACCCTCACTGGTGCCAACCTAGAGTAGGGTCACTTTCGTTTATCGATGTAAGTGAGTAACGCTATGAGAAAAATCCCGAAGGTTAGCACTTCACCAAACGAAATGTTCATACGCATCACCTCCTTTCGGAGGATGCGCCCACTCAAGGTGTGTTGTACATCTATCATTATAACATCAAGAATCGTATAAACGTCATTATTTTTCTAGTTCCAAACACGTAAAAACTGCAAACGCGAACATACTCCCAAAAGGTGGTCCCTTGACGGACGGCCTGCTGCTTCACTGGAAGCAGCAGGCTTTTTTCATTTTCATCAACTCTACGAGTTGGCTTGTGCCGTCCTCATGGCCGCCGACTCTTCCTCGTTCGGGCCGTACACTCCCGGTGCCACCAATCCCGCCTGGCGCATCAGAATAGTGAGTTGCACACTTAACTTCCCTATTTTATAAACTTTTAGATAAGCTTGCCTTTTTATTATAACGGGATCGGAAAGAAGTTTTCAAAAAGCAGCTTAATCCGCATGATTATGATCTATTCTCGCTGAGGACGTTTACTTAACTTCCTGAATGAGCTGCTACAAAATCAGGCATGGCCACTCTTTCGAATCCGAATGACTTGGCTTTGCGGGATCGTTGGATCATGGTAAACCACGAAAGCTTTGCTGAAATGCTCCAAATAATCGTTATTTTGCGATTTCGGGGACAAAATAATCATTTTACGAGCCAGCTCCTGTTCGTACAGCTCAAACACTTTCGCCTTGCGGCTTTCATCAAGCGCACTATCAAACTCGTCGAGAATGATATACCCTGGGTTGGATTCTATTGTTTTTAATAGAGCAAGCGCAAACAGCAGTGAACTGAGTGATTCTTCCCCACCGGAAACCCCTTTCCCTACCTTGTTGCCCCTTCCCTTCAGGCTGACTTCCTCCAAATCTCCCCGATGCCCCTGCTTGCGCGCACGCACATAGAGATAATATCTCAGCTCCCCATGTTTGCCTTCCTGATGCTGCCATGATACCTCGCCGTCAAAACCAAATTTGTCCATGTACATCACAAACTTGGTATTGACCCGATGCACCTCATTACGAATGGTATTGAACAGCTTGTCCTCCAGCTCCTGCAGCTGTTCTTCCAATTGCTCCATCAGCAGCTTGGCGTTTTGCACTTCCTCGGCCCCACGGTCATAGGCCTCTTTGGTTCTTTCATAATTGTCAATGGCATATTCGTTCACCGTCTCATTACAGGCGTTTTGCAAATGGACCCTTGCCCTTTCACGCTCCCCCATCAGTACAGCCTCTGTCTGAGGGATGGCGTCGTTAACGGGGCCGGCTGCTTCCGCATCATGGGTCTCTGAAAGTACCGCCTCGGCTTCCTCCCACATAAATGCCAGCTTTTCGTGCCACTGCTTAAGTTCCACGTCGATCCGCGCCTGATTCAATTGGATCGCTTCACTCTCCTCAGTGAGCCTGCTCTGCTGGCGCCGGATTTGCTCCAGTTCGGCTTCCGCATCCTCCCAGGCGCTGCGTTTGTCCCGCAATCTTCGCTTGGTGCTCTCAATGGAGGTTTCCAGGCTGGATATAGCGCTGCCCAGCTCTCGAATTTCAAGCTCCAGCCTGGATCGCTTATCGTACAGCTCCTTCAGCTCATGCTCCAGAAGCTGCAGACGCTCAACCTGCTCACGCTCATGCTCGTACTGCTTGTAAATGTCGAGATATTTCTCAAGCTGTCTGCATTCCTGGGCAAGCTCAGCGATCTGTTCACGCTGAACGGAAATCTCCTGATCCAGTTCAGATCGCAATTTCTTTTTCTGCTTCCGCTCAGCTGTATACTGGGCCAGCTGCCTGATCCTCAGCTCCCGCCCGGCGCTATCAGCGAAGAAAACTTCCGCTTGTTGTACACGTGGCAGCGCAGACCGATACAGAGTAAGCCGCTGGTTCACCAGCTCCCATTCTGATGTATGAGCTTTCAGCTGCTCTTGTAATTTCTTCTTTTCCTCCTGCAGCCTTTGCAGCCGGATTTGCATGCCTTTCGTATGCAGCAGCCACTGACGTTCCTCCTGCGCTCCACGCCGCGCGCCCGTTTCAAGCAGGATACCATCCCTCAGCTGGATACCGCGCACCCCAAGCAGCAGCTCGTGCAGCCACCACATCACTTTCAGCGCAGCAGCATACATGTCATCGCTCAGATTTTCCTTGACCTGTACTTGAAGGTCTGCCAGGCGTTCCATGGAACGCTCGGGAACAATGGACGGCAGCTCGACATGAATCAAATCGTTTGGCGGGTTAAAGCTTCTGCTTTCAACAAAAACGGTATACTTTACCGCCTCCAGTACAAATTCCTGCTCCAATGAAGCACGGCCGTCCATTTCCAGCAGCTGCTGCATGGTGTACACCTGAATTCCCATTCGTCTGAACAGCTTCACGGACTGCTCCTGGCGCCTGGACAGGATTCGGTCAGACTTTAAAGAGCTTTCCTCCTCCGTTAATTGCTCCAATTGGCGGTGAGCTTGACGGATTTGATCCTGCAATTGAACATAGCGTGAATCCAGAAGATCCAATTGCTGCTGAACATGTGCGCTGTCCTTGTACTCCTGCAAAACCTCGCTGAACCTTTTTTCCTCTTCCCGATCCTGATCAATCCGAACATGCAAATAAGAAATGGTGTCCTGCTGAGCGTCGAGCTGTTCTTGTAAAAGTTCAAGCTCTTCACGTTTCATCTCCACTTCAGTACGGCTTTGCTCAAGCATTTGGGATGAACGCCCAAGTTGCTCAACTACCGCCTCCTGGTTAAAAGGGATGCTTCTAATCTGATCAGCAAGCGTCTGCAGACGCTCGACCAGTTCAGCCTGTTCCTTCTCCCGCACTTCTATATCCTCACGCAACCCTATTATTTGCAGCTCGGCTGCCTCAAACTTCAGCTCCAGCGCCTGCTTTTGATTCTGGCGTCCGGTCCGGTCTTCCTCCAGCCTTTCGCGCTCCAGGGCCAAACTTGATTTACGTTCATTCGTTTCGTCATATTCGATGTCAAGCTGTTCCAGCTGACCTGATAGCTCCTGTTGCTGCCCTTTATAACGATCTGCAAGCATGGCGGAGGTGCGCACGAACAGGCGCAGATTATCCAGCCGGTTTTGGTTGCGTGTTAAAAGACGGTCCCGCTCCCGCTGCCAGCGGTCAAGGTCGAATTTATGCTGATGCTGGTTGTTTTCCGCCTCCTGGCGCGCTCTTTCGGCTTCTTTCAGTCTTTCTTTGGCCGATTCCCAGGTCCGCTGCATATTGTCAATGCGTGTCATCTCACTGAAGATGCGAAACCGTTCCTCTGGCCTCATGGTGGCAAACTGGTTCACATCCTGCTGATACCAAATCAGATAAAAGGCATCCGGATCCACTACATATTTATGCTGCAGCTGATAACGGTACTCCCGTAGATGGTTCACACCATCTCCGGTAGTATAGCGGGTTTCCCGCTCCCATGCTCCAACCTCTTCCCCTTCCCGAATCCAGTATTGCCTTTTCAGCGGTTCTCCGGGCTTCTGCTCCATATGAAGAGAGAATTGCACATAACGTGCAGCATCTATAGGCTTCTCTCCGATATTGGCGAAAACGAGGTGAATCTGCGCATGCCATACTTCGTCATTTCCAATATTTTTGGAACGCAGTCCCTCCAGCTCGACCTTGGCCGAACCGAGTACCGCCCCCATGCAAAAGGTCAGTGTCGATTTTCCCGACCCGTTAGGACCCGTGATCAGAATATGTTCCATGATCCCTGATAAGTCCAGGACGGTTGCCGGATAGTCGCGTACCCCCGAAATCTTCATCTCCCAAGGAATCATTCTTCGTTTTCCGCCCCCATGTTGTATCTCTTGAAAAATTTAAGCACTTCATCCATATGCAGCTGCTGCGACTGGCTAAACTCCGTAAAGCGTTTCAGATATGAATTACTGAACATCCTGCTGCCAATCGCTGTCAACTCATATGCCTCTTCGTCAGTCTCACCGCTGAATCTGGCAATAGCGCCAATTTTGAGCAAGGCACTCAGAGCTGCCTGCATTTTCCGCCTGATATCAAGCGTCTCATGACCGAACGCTTCAACCAGTTGGGTGAACAGTGTAAATTCATTTTGCAATACGTCCTGGTGGTAAAAGATAAACATCAGCATAGCCAGACTTTCCGCGGACAGCATCTCCTTCGCCTGCTGGGCCGGAACACGCATCAGAAGCACGGTCTGATCACGCCGCTTGTCGTATACCAATTGAAAATAACGTGCCACGGATTGGTTAATCCGTTCTATAAACTGGTGGAACGCCTGCGTTTCTTCAGGCTTCAGCTTCAAGAGCCGCATGACCTCCCGTCTGGACAATCCAAAATTGTCGCTTCGCACAGTGGCAGATGAGGAAAACATGATTTGCATAAATGCATGCTCTTCATCCGGTGTCAGAACCGTGTTCAGTTGAGCCATCACGGATAAAGGGCGATAATGATCAACATAACTATCGTTATCCTTTTCGATTTCCGTCTCCATTGCTTCGGATGATATATCGTGCGTCTGCTTCGTCAATCCACTCCCACTCCTTTCGCTGATCTGATGAGACTTCATCCTTCATCTCTTCTACTTCCTGTATCATTTCCGCCTGCCGATTCGATACGATCGCTGACACGGCCAACAAAGCATTGACCGCATCCGCCCATTGTTCAGACCCGGCTTCCAGTACCAGGGGTTCGATTCCGATCTGCTTATGTTCCACCAGCACCCTTTCCACATCCTCAGTGCGAATCATCGTTCTTGTTATATTCCAGGCCGCTTCTTCCATCTGGTCGGCCAGTTCACTTTCCGTTAATTCAGCCGCAGCTGCAAACTCTTCTTCCGGATAGGATTCAATGGGACCCACTGCCGGCGTGTAATGCTCCAGGTAATCTATCGCACTCATCAACTGTGCTTCCGGAATGGGGGAAGCAAACTTGACAGGTACCCACAGACCGTCAAGACGCTCCCCTTCATCCCGGTCCTGCTCCATAAAACTTAGAATCTCAACTCCATTTGGCATGGTCGAATCAGGCTTTTTATAGAAAGAATCAATGACATAACGCTTGAAAGAAACGGGATCAATTTGCACACCAATCTCCGTCTGCTGGATATGGGCAAATTTCAAGATCTTTTGCAGGGTGGACAAGCTGATCTGAGTTCCTTGCAGCATAATGTCCGTTCCCTTTTTAAAGAGGCTGTTCCATTTCATGCCTTCTTCAAAGGTTTTCAGCTTGTCCATCCGTTCATTAAGCCGTTGGTCCAGCTGTCTCATCAATTCTACAATGATTTTTACCTGAGGAAGAGCATGTCTGTCCGCCAAAAATTCGAGCTGACGCTCCTGCAGCTTTTCAACAGCCTCCTCAACATTCCTCACCATACTCGCCAGACGATTGCCGCCGGAAATCCCTTTATCATCGTAGGCTTCGCTTAAATCGGCATCCCTTGCCGCCTGAAACAAGGACCGCGCGATTTCATCACGCATGTAATAGGCAAGAGAATCATTGGCCAGCCGGATCAGAACATCCATTAAACGTTTACCAACATCCATCATTAAAATGCGCCGTTTGGTGCGGATCACCCAATTATATTTTTCGAGAATAAAGAGAAGGCGTTCGACCGACAAGGGCGGCTCTGTACCATACCTGTTACGGTAACGGTAATAAAGAGCATTCGCATCCTCAAGCGGCTGCTCCAGCCCGAGAGCTTCTTCGTGAATCAAATTTAGCAGCTGCAATATATGAAGCACCTTTATCGGCTCTTCAAAATATTCCCGCAATTCATTCAGCACGCCTGACAATTTGATCAAATCACGCAGAGACTCTCTGACCAAAGGCGCATCAGCATCTGATTCAAAAATGGAAATCAGCTTTTTATCCAGGTTGTCCAAAGTTCTCTTCCTCCCAAAAATTCCTCCTGCTCGGTTGGTCTATTGTTTTCAATCGTTGCTTGTAACTGAGATTCATAACCTTCCCACGAGTTGAATATCCGGGCCTGCCGGGTTTCTGGCGGAGTCAAAATCCATTTAACCGATTGCAAAGGAAAATGATCGAGGATTTTCCGTACCGATGCCGCAATGAGCAGACCTGCCTGATCCGTGTCACACCAAACCAGCACCTGCTCTATGGATGAAGAGTGCTGCAAAATATCATGAACAAGCTTGCGATGACCGCTGCGCAGCTGTCCATCCAGTCCGATGACCAGACTTTCGCTCTCAAACAGAAATTCCGGATCAGAGCACATCCGCGTAAGCAAGGCCCTGTTTTCTACCAGCCACATATTTTTGCATGAGGTGGCCAGCTCCAGTTCATATACGGTCAGATCCGTTGTAGCATGCAGATATCCTTGCGGATAATTCAAGTCCCCTGCCTGCAATGGGCCTGCAAAATAAATGGGCGTTATGGCTCCGGTGCTGACAAGTCCAAGGTAAGAAAGCGGCATATCCACTGCCCTCTCCAGCTTGTCAAGAAAATCCTTTTTATCCTTATCAAACATCTTCGAGCCGCCAATCTGTCCAAAATAAGCCGCCCCAATTTCCTTCCAGTCAAACTGGCCTGTTTTCATGCGGATGCTGCATAATGCCAGCAGAAATTGTATATATCTGATCTGTTTGCTGCTCCTCCAGTTCATATCCATAGTTTGCGAGACTGGTTCAAGAGCTACAAGATGACACGCTTCATGAAGAGCCTCGAACAAAACTTTCATATATTGTGTCAGCTTCTCTATTGCTTCTCGTTGCTGTTTCGATAGGATCAGAGCATGAGGGAGCTCATCATAAAGACGTCCGGCCTCTGCACACAAGTAATTGAGCTGCCCGGACATTTCCGTTCGCTCTGCTTCCCTTCTCTGTGTATGTAACAAATTAAGAGCATAACCCATGACATATGCAGAACGTTTCATGGTTTTTCCATCTTGACCGTACTCACTTTTACGGTAGATAAGCCCTTTTTGAAACCAGTTATCAATCGTTTCCTGATTTATGGCCGGATTAGCCCTATACAAATCTTGTTCAGATTTTTTGACCTGCACGCTATGAAAAATCGAGAGTAACCCGTCTAACGAGGGAACTGCTGAATCTGTCGGATCTGCTGGAACATAAGCTTTTTCATCCGAAATTACCCCGCTAAGCATGGCTGACCGTTTGTAGGTTCTGGCAGAGCTTTTCATAATATCCAATTCAAAATAACCGGATAGCTGCTGACCTGGCTGAAGTTCCTCTCCTGCCTTAACATAGTGTTGTTTTATAAAAGATAATATCGAAATTTCTTCCATTGATATCAACCATCCGCTGCTGACTTATTTTATCGCTATTGTAACATAGAAATTTGCTTCATTTCCTTTGTGCCATAATCCGGTAGTTTCCACTGAACTAATTATGGACCTAAGCTTGAGGTATAAAAAGGGGTATGGTAAAGTAAAGATAGAAATAAGGATCGGTGGCCGCCGGTCCCCAGTGCAACAGCTTGAGTGGGGTAACCCTCCAAGATCCAGCAGTACGTCTTGAAAGTGACCCTCACAGGTGCCAACCTTAGAGTGGGGTCACTTTCGTTTATCGATGTAAGTGAGTAACGCTATCAGGAATATCCCGAAGGTTAAAACTTCACCGAACGAAATGTTCATACGGCTCACCTCCCTTCCGGAGGGAACCGACCCACTCAAGGTGTGTTATACATCCATGTAGCAAAACCCGTAAGCATCCTGGTCGGATTTATCGGCAGAAATGAAATTATAAACGGCTGCATGAACTGCGGCTTCAAATGGGCCCCTGCCAAGAAAAATTAAAACCTAAAGGACCTTCCCTGCAGTGAAGGTCCTTTTTCAGCATAGCCAGATATTCAATTCACTCATACAGAATAGAACCTCTCCATACCTTTTTTTATTTTTTACTGCCACAATCCATGCTCGTCCCAGACTAAGCTCAATGTTCTGCTTATCACGTTATCGTGCTCCAATATTTGTGCCCGCAGGAGTCCCCGCACCGATCAGATCGCTGCCTGAAGCCAGCTTCAGGAAATTGCCGAGACTAAATGAGCCATTGCTGTTGCGTGTGATTTGCTGCGGGTCCATGCTTACGAAATCGGCAGCGCTTGCAGTCAGGCCCTTGGCGTTCGTGCTTTTTTTGTCTTTCCACCACACATTGGAGCCGTCCGTATCCGTTCCGCTGGTTTTGTCGCTGGATCCTCCGTCGAATGACAGATTGTTGGTGAAAATATGGGTGCCTTTATCAAAGGCAAAGTTGCTGCCCCCGTTGTCCCAGGAGGTGTTGTTCGTCATCGTGATGCTGCCCGGATTGCTGTTATATGTGAAGCCATGCTTCTTGTTCTGGAAAGCGATACTGTTCTTCACGATGTGGTTGACTGCGATCTTGTCCCCGCCCAGCTTGAAGCCATTGCCGTCACTATCCGTAGTGGAAGTGCCGTCCGAGGTTTGTCCATTATGATGGGCTACACTGTTCAGGATCGTGACTTGGCCGATGGCTCCGGTCTCTGATTTGCTATACAAATCCCAGCCATCGTCCACATTGTACGCGGCCACACAGCCGTTGAACACATTGCCCGGGCCTACGGTCAGCTTCGCCGCGAATCCATCGGCGTCTTCGCCGTTATCCGGATCATAGTTATCATGGGAATAGGAGTTAATGATCTCGTTATACTTCGGCCATTCATCGAACCCTGCCGTAGATGCATAACGGCTAATCTGCAGGCCCGTATCGCGGTTGTGATGGGTTTCCACGTTCTCAATCCGGTTGTAGTTGCCGGCAATAAAGATGCCATTGTCTCCCGCATTTTTCACTTCAATGCCGTTTACATACCAGTAGCTGCCAAAGAGCTGCAATCCTCTGTTAGCCGAATTAAATTCTTGGGCAGAGAAATCAAAGACAGGTTTCTCACCATTGTAAGCGACGAGGTTTTTGCGTGAACTGCTCGTCCCGCTGTTATCCCGTCCAATCGTCACCGTGGATGAATAAGCATAATTCCCCCCGCGAAGATAAATCGTGTTCCCCGGCTGCACAAGCGTGAGCGCATTTTCCAGAGTTGTGGGGCTGGCGAGCGTGCCAGGATTTGATGCTTGACCATTAGGCGCGACATACAGATCACCTGCAGCCAGCGTTCCGGCAAAGGTTTCCTGGTAAGTATCAGTCCCTGCTGAAGCTTCTTCGGCGGTAGAAACAGGTGCCAGGAGATAAGCGGATAAACCCAAAGACAGAACAGCCACAAAAGCGGACTTGCCAAAGCCTAACGTCTTCATATTACCCATTTGCTATTCCTCCTACCAATTTAGAATATTGAGAACAAATCAAGTAAAAAAGATCGTTACTATAAAACTCCTCCTACTGCCTCCTCTCTATGGATTTTTAAATACTATAGGCTTTCACCAGGATGTAACATCATTCTAACTAATGTTAACGTTTTCATCAAGAGTTTTTTTCCATTTTTTTATTTTTTTTATGATTTTAATTACATATAAAAAAAGACCAGCTTCTCTATAGAAGCGGTCTCCATATCCTTTTACAGCACAATATCTCCCGGCCCGTTAACTACCCACTGCACCACTGCCCTCTGCCCATGCAGCGGATCATGCTGCTTCAACTCCCCGAACCCGAGCCCGGTCAGCTCTTCGATCTGCAGGATCGGTACCTGATACGTTTTGTACTCGCCGAAGGCAAACTCCAGGTCGTCAATGAAGCTTTTTTGACTGAGCAGATAGGCGGTGGCGGACAGCTTGCCGTCCGTCTTCACCATCACGGCCACCTTCCAGAATTCCGCCGGAATCCGTACTCCGCGGTACTCAATGTCATCCTCCCGCAACACCGGACCTGTAAATACGCTTACCTTGAGATTGTGCTCGTCTGTGTTCCGTAGAATGTAATCCTCCAGACCGAGCCAGATTTGCTGGTTCAGCTTCTTGTGCTGCGGGGCGGCATTGGTAAAATGGAAGGTATCCTCATTCGCCTCGGCAGCACGTTCGCCCCATACCGGATCGCGTCTGCGCACGAGATGGCCGCGGTCGATGTCCGGATGCTCGTACACGGGAGGACCACACTGGTATTTCCGATCCATCCGTGGGTCGAACAGCCAGCGGTCATTGCGGCCGATGTCTCTCAACTGGCTGCCATCAATATTGACGGCTGTATAAAACGCAAGCTGCCGCGATTTTCTCATCACAACCGAGAAGTGAGTGTAGTTCAGAACTCGCCCCCCGTCGATCAGCGGAGCGATGTCCTCCTCCATGTCACTGCGCAAGGCCGGATGCGGAATCTTGTAATTCGCACCTAGAAAATCAGGATCATAGCCCGTGGAATGCTCATACCACTCCAGCGCAAGCTCTTCAAACGTTTCGGCTGGCTGCCCGGAGATGTCCAAATGGTTCACCATCTGATCCACAAGCTGCCGCTGCTCCGCATTCAACTCCGCTCTCTTTTGCTCAATCTTCTGCAAAATACTGCTGATCCGCACCCCTTCATTCGCGATGAATACGGAGCTGTCATTCGGATCAGGCACTCCCGCATGGTGCAGGGCGGCTACCATCCATTGATCATTGAAGACAGGCGAACCGGACGAGCCGGCCTGCGTATCCGTGGAGTAATGGATAAAATGCTCCAGCATGTCGATCACGCGATTTTCGCGGATGGCCACCATCTTCGGCGCCCCCTGCGGATGCTGGATGATGGATACATATTCACCCTCCAGGATTTTACCGGGCTCGCTGTACAGCTCTAAATATCCGAAATCGTTCAGCGGCGTTCCGTCCGACGCCTCCTCATCCACTGCGACAAGGGTGAAATCCAGCTCCGGATCGGTCAGGAACAGCCGCTTGGGCACAAAATTGAAGCTCTTCATCTGGCGCTGCTTGAAATTCAAATCCAGCTCATAGTTGAGCTGAGCGACGCTATACAGCGCGGCATCCTCATGGGGCAGCACATGATTATTGGTAAGCAGCAGGCATGGAGACACCAGAAAGCCTGTGCCGTAACCGATGACTCTGCCGATATGATCCCTGACTTCAATTCTGCAGACGGATTTGGACGCCTGCAGGCCCCCCTCAAGATAAGACACGGGGAACAGGTCGTCATTGCCGATGACCCGCTCCAGCCCAAGTCCGTCTCGCGGGTCTATGGCTGCCTCCCGGACTGCAATTCTATCCGGTGAGGCCGCCTCCACAGGGTTGCTCGCCTGCATACGCATGGCAGTCTTCTTCCGCTCTCCGCTTCTGGCCTCATACCTCTTCAAGGCGGCCTGCTGTTGCTCCTCATATGTAGATTCCTGAAGCATCCATGGTTTCGGCATACTCGCTCCTCCTATCTTTTTATGTGTAAAAAATGCCACCCTGTTAATGCATATGTATGAAAATTTGTTTTATAATCCGGACAACTGAACATGAGGATGGCAAAAAAGGCATGTGTATTTGATTTACACATACCTCTTTTAAATGAGTTTGAAACAGTGAAAAAAAAGAGCGAAGATGCCTGGACATCCCCGCTCCTGAAAGCAGCCGCTTATCATGCGCTGCTTGTAGATTCTTTCATTGTTACTCTGCTATCTATTCACCGTTTTGCACGGCGTTTTTCCTTGGTTTCCCGTGAGGTATACCTCTTCATGTCCACATACCTTGGCAAGATATCCCTTAGTCCGGTCTGTAGCTCACTTTCCTCCTGGAAAAATGCCCGGGCATGCTGCTCGCCGGTTCCCGCGCGGTCCGCTTCTCCAGTCTCCATATGGATGTTCGTTATGACATCGCTTTCCCGGCCATCCCCGGGCTCTCCCACCTTCCAATGCTGTCCTGGCACTATACCGGTCCGGTCCTTTTCCATAGACACGCATCCTTTCCCTGTGGTTTAGGTCCCGTTTCCGCCACTTACATGGCTGGAAATAAACGGTTTAGCTTATTATAGTACGTTTGGACAGCAGGAAGCCAGAACCGATCTTCTATTTTAGCCAGAAAATTCAGTAGAATGAGTAAAAACGCAACAGGATACCATTTCATCGGCTGCTTGCTGCCAGTTCCCTCTTTCTTGGTCTGGCCTTCACGGATGTGCAGCAACCATTCCGGTTCACCTCACCTGTTCCGTGTCGTTCAGCCTCTCCATGTTCAACCGCTCCATCTCAATACTTGCCAGCAGGAACGGAGCCACGCCCATCTGAGCGTCGCTGACCACCTGCTCGCTGATATAGTACTCGTACGAGCCATCCCGGTACTTTTTCCCGCCAAGTCCGGCTCCGTGACAGATACGGTGCAGGTGGACACCCGCTTCATCCTCGCTGGCAAATTGCTGTAGAATTCCTGCATAGGCCCGCTCCACCACACTGCGGTCCAGCTCGGCCAAATATTTCAGCCGCAACCCTTTGGCCAAGGCATAGGTCAGCATACAGGAGGCGGAGGCCTCCAGATAATTGCCCTGCCGTCCGTTGCAGTCCATCACCTGATACCACACACCACTTTCCTGATCCTGCACCCGGGCAAGAGCATTGGCCATTCTCTCAAAAATGCCCATGATCTGCCCGCGCTGCGGATGATCTACCGGAAAATGCTCCACCGCATCGACAATCGCCATGGCATACCAGCCCATGGCCCGCCCCCAGACGTGGAAGGAGCGGCCGGTGGTTTTGTCGCACCAGCGCTGCTCACGGCTCTCATCCCAGGCGTGATGCAGCAGCCCGTTCTGCGGATTACGGGTTTTCTGTTCGATGAGCAGAATCTGGCGCGCCGCCTCGTCAAAACCGGCCGGATCATCGAACGTCTTCGCGTATTCGGCCAGAAACGGCGAGGCCATGTAGATGCCGTCCAGCCACATCTGGAATGGGTAAATTTTTTTGTGCCAGAATCCGCCTTCACTTGTGCGCGGCTGCCCTTTGAGCTGGGTGCGCAGCAGTTGAATGGCCCGCTCGTACTTCGCTTCACCGGTCCGCGCCCAGAGCGGAAACAGATTCTTGCCTTCATTGATCATATCCAGGTTATAGTCTTCCAGCGTATAAGTAGGGATGGTGCCATCGGCTACAATCAGTCCGTCAATATGCCGCTTGACTAGCTCGGAGTATTTCGGGTCACCACTCCATTTCGATGTACGCTCCAGGGCCAGCAGCGTCATACCTGCCACATACCCCCATTTGTTGGCGATCTTCGGATGGCTGCCATCAATGCATTCGGAAAGAAGTGTATCCGCGATTTTTACAGACCACGGCCTGATATTCGTTTCGGGCACAACCGTCATGCCTTCATCCTCCCTTCGTTTTTCTCCCTATTTCGCATATTTCCGTCTTTAAACTGCGAAGCGCCCTTCACGGATTATTCGCCCTGTAAAGGCAGCGTATCAATCTCCTCCGGGATATCCATCAAATACACATTGGCATATCCCGTCCGGTCGCTGGTGAACAGAATCCGGTCCCCTTGCGGACTAAAGCGGGGATGGGCATGCACCTTCTGTGAATGAAAGCTGCACCGCAGCTCACACAGCACGCGCGGCCCGTCATATGCACCATCCTCCTTTTTCCGCCACAGGCTCAGTGTCTTGATATGGCCCTTACCGTCCACCACCGCCTGCGATCCCCCATCCTGATGGGCATGCCACGTATCGAAGGGGAAATCCGTCTCTTCCATGCCGGTGTTGTCATAACGAATGCTGCCGTAGAAGTTGGTGCCATCCAGCCGAAACCCGTGATAACCGATCCGCTGCCCGTCCGGGAAAAAGAACTCATGCCCCACCTTTTCGCCGGGCTCCAGCCGCTCCCGTACTTTCCAGGCGCAGCCTGTACGCAGATCCAATCCCCAGATCCGATGATCAACCAGATGCCACGGCCCCTCATGACAAAAGGTCAGCAGCCAGGGCTCTGTCGGCGATGCGTTGATATGGGTAATGAAGCAGCGCTCCTCATACACTGTGCGGGCGCTGCCAATGTCAGCGGGAATCTCGATGATCCGGCTGACTGGTCCCGCCTCCATCAGCTCACGGTGCCCTACGTAGCCGTTGCCAAGGTCCAGGTCGAGCCTGTGCGACAGATCCTCCTGAATGCAGGTGATCACAGACCTGCCGTCTGCTGTACAGCTTATATTCCCGATTTGAAATCCTGGCGGGCACTCATACATCGTTCGCTCCTCCAGGGTGGCCAGATCCAACCGCACCACTTCTCCCCTCACTCTGACAAACGCCAGACTACCATCCGGGGACAGACAGGCATCCAGCTGATCGTTATCCGCATAGTCCGTCAGTTGGATAATCTGCCCGCTGTCCAGATGGATACTGAACAGGTTGGTGGTGTTATCGCGGTCCGATACGAACAGCACACGCTTCTCTCCGTCATACCAGCCGTTTTCCGTAAAATACAAATGATGGCTGTGCGCCTTGTAATCCGTAAGCTGCCGGACAGGCAGTCCGGTGACACGGTCCTTGTACAGCTTCCATTCCGCGGGCCATACTTTTCCTTTTCCCATCGCTTTTCCGCTCCCGAAGTCCAGTATAGAAAGACGTCTACCGACATATTAGCCTCAGACAGATCACTTACCTGAAAGGGACCACTTAGCCTGAAAGAGACTTCGCTTAACTGAAGTTTTCTTCTGAGCGTCAGCCAAGTGGTGCTTTCGGTAAATTTCAGCACACCCATCTGGCGTGGTCATAACCAGGGCTGCAGCCCTTCCCACTGCACCGACCAGCCGTCCGCCGGAAAACCCGGACAATCCCTCTCTTCACCGGACGCCCAGCCAGCCGCCATCATAGCCACCGCCGTCAGCAGACCGCCGTTGCCCGGCAGATACGCCCACAGCCCAGGCCGCTGGTAATTGTGTCCATTCGGCAAATACGTATTTTTCACCGCATCCATCAGCAGGAAATCCACAGCCAGCTTTCTTTCGCCCAACCGGGCCGCCGTCATTGCACACATCGGAAAGTCCCAGCCCCAAGCTGAGTCCCAATCCCAGCACTCCTTGACCTTGAGCAGCGTATTTCTCATTATGTCGCGGTCGATGAGTGTCCCCGGCAGCAACCCGAGTGCTCCCACCATGGACGGATGGTCATGGTTCTTAGCTGTAAACGTGTCCGGGCAGTTCTCATGCGCCAAATATACGCCTTCCTCCTGCCTCGGCTTCGCTACGCCGTCCGCCACGCGAGCCCACGCCGGATCAGCGGGAACGCCCAGCCGCTCCGCCCATTTCACGGCGATGTCCAGCCCAAACCGCCAATATTCAAGCTCATAAGACGGGTTCATGCTCAGCTCCATCGCATGATTCTCCTGGGCGGGGATAAGTGGTGGCCCCAGCACATAAGCCTGCCGCGCTTCATCCCAGTGGGCGTAGGACACCATGAAATCCGCCGCTTCAAAGACGATGGCCTGATACCGTTCCAGCAGCTCACGCCCGGGCTCAGCCAGATAACACAATTCCGCTAGCGCCATCGGGTGCGGCTGCTGCCAGATCAGGGCCGGGGCTACAGACGAAGGTGTCTGCCTGCCGTCATGACCGACCATCTTCGGCCAGCGCGCGCCTTCATAACCCTGCGAGCGCGCCAGCTCGCGGGCGCGGGGCAGTATGGACAGATACCAATCCATGCTTTTACGCAGCAGCTCCGCCCGCCCCCACAACGGGAAATGGGCCGCATGCCACCAGTGCATCTCCAGGTGCAGCTTGCCGAACCAACTGTTGTACATGAGGCCGGTCTCCTGCGGCGGCAGAGAGCCTGCGCTGTGCAGCGCGCACAGGTACTGGGACAGCACGACCCGCCGTTCCAGCTCAACGGCCCGTGGGTCCGTGCTACCCTCGAAGCTGACAGCGGCCCCGATGCGCCAGAACGCTTCCCAATGGGCGGCACTGGCGGCCAAAATCTGCTCCATCGGCTCCGTGCGCGGCTCCTCAAGTCCAAAAGCCGCCGCAAATTCAAACACAGTCCCGCTCGAATCAGGACGCAGCGTAAATTCATGCGCACCAGTCTGCTCAAGCTGCCCCGCCGACCATTCCCACAGTACGCTGTAGCCATCCTCATCCATCGTGCGCTCCAGCCGGGCCGAATTGACGGAGCTTCCCATCAGACGCGTACTGTGCCTACCGTCATTCCCCCAGTCGGGGAACACCGACTTGGACCAGCTGCGATGTGTCATATCCGGTGCCGGGAAGCGCATGAATATGTGCAGCCGCCCTTCCCGTATCAGCTCCGACTCCACCCGTACCCCCAAACAGTCCCGCTGCGGGTGGCAGGCTGTCGTCACGTGAACCTCGACCCCTCCGACCGAAAAGCTGCTGTACAGTGTTCCTGTCCACAAATTCAGCTCTTGCCTGAGCGGAACCACTTCTAAAGCCTCCATTTCCCGCCCGTCAGGATGCAGCAGACGGAAGCAGATGCGTCCCAGCTGAAGCCGGTGCGGATTTTGGCGCAGCCAGTGATAAGCGTCCTCCCTGCCCCCTGGTTTCATCGGATATCCTACCTTGCGTCCGTGGGTTTCATATTGCTGGTACTCCACATCCTGTTCGCCATACACATGATGTCCTCCGCTGTAATGCCAGCCCCAGTTCGACTGTGTCCCAAGCGGCACCTCATACAGCTCCGGCAACGTCTGCAGTCCCGTAAAATCGGCGCTGAACGCAAACTCTCCATTGCCGACGGATAACGGCGACAGGGGTTCAAGCCGTGTCAGTACCGGATGATGCCGCTCAACAATCCGCTTTCTGTCCACTACACATACAACCTCCTTTTCCAGATACAGCAACCGCAAGAGCGCGCCGTTCAATCCGGCAGTGCTTCCTTGCGGCCGCGCATCATTTCCCTGTATTTGCCCGGCGTAATATCCTTATATTTGCGGTACACGCGGATAAAGCTGTTCTCATGCTGATAGCCGACCATCGTGGCAATTTCCGATATTTTGTAATCCGTCTGAATCAGCAGCTCGCATGCCCGCTCCATCCGCAATCTCGTAAAGTAGCCGTGTATCGTCTCATTCATTTCCTGCTTGAACAGCTGGCTGGCCAGGCTGACGCTGATGCCCGTATGGCCCGCAATCTCCTGCACACCTATCGGATCGTCCAGATGCTGGTTCATATAATCGATCATCTGCCGGCAGAGGATGAAATCCTTGCTTTCTTTCACTCTGCCGTAGCAGGCAGCAAGCTCCTTCGCCTGTCCCCACAAATACCCGGCGGCGGCGTCCAGCTGCATTGTACAGAAAAAAGGCGCTTCGCCTTCACCGTCTCTTTCGGCTTCCCTTCCCTGCCGCAGCCGCTTCAGCACCGCATACAGCGATTCCAGATAATGCACCGCCACCGCCGGCTGCCACTCGTCCTCCCGGATCTGGCTAACCAGCTTATCCAGCACCACCAAAGCCCGCTCTCCGCTGCCCGCCTCGACGGCCTCCGCCAGCCTGGCCTGTAATTCACCTTCAGGCGGCCGCTTCGCCTTAAGGCAATCCCCCGGCACCTCGCGGAAATGGATCACCTGCCCATAGCTCCTGTACAGCCGATAGCCCAGAGCAGATTCCGCGTCAAACATCGCCTGCCGCAGACTTCCGGGCCCGCCGCTGCAGATGCTGATGCCTGCCGACACCTGAAACTTCAGCAGGCGGAAAATCTCCTCTGTAGCCATGGCAAGCACGTTTTGCGCGCTGTCCGAAGCGTCGGTGGCCGGCGGCTGCAGCAGTACCGCCATCCGATCTCGGCCCAGATCGGAGGCCAGAACAAGCCAGCCCTGCGCGAACAGCTCCGTGATAATATTAATGACAGCAAATTTCAGCAGCGAATGGTCAGACGGGGCAAAACGTCTGCTCCAGGCCGCATAATCATCGATGGACACCATGACAACAATTAGCTGTGAACCAGTCCAGTCCTTAAAATAACGGCTCCACTTCCCGCTGATATCCCTTGGCCCCGTGATATTGCCTGTATAAATGTCTGCGAGCAGCTTGGAAGCCGCCTCCGGCATCGTCTGCCGCAGACGGACCAACAGCTGGGCATGATCTGTCAGCAGTTCCCCGGTGACACGCTCCAAATCCTTCAGATCCGCACTGACCCGCCGGGAGTCGTAATTGCTGAACAGGTCTCTCATCCGGCGGACAGGCCTGAAGGCCGTGGCATTGTAATAGGCGATAGCCACCGCGCCCGTCAGCAGTGCCGCAATCGATACCGCAATGACCGCATCGCGGATTTTGCGGGTATTGGATAGCAGGCTGTTCTGCGATACGACGGACAAGTAACGCCAGCCTGTTACCGGCGATTCGATCTGGGTGGCGAGCAGTCTCCTCCCCCCGTGATCGAAGTCGCCGAGCCGCGCTCCGTTCAATTGCTTCACGGCAGCCTGCGCCGCTCCCGGTCCAAAATCGAAGGTTCCCAGCTCATACAGCGTCCCGCCTGACGAATCCAGCACAAAACGGCGGCTATCCAAATGGGATACAGAAGGCAAGAGTATATGCGAGAACAGCTGCCCAGGCTTGAAATTGACCGCAATGATGCCCTTTAACTCACCCTGGATCATCATTTTGCGGAACAGCGTAATTTCTGATCCTGCTGCTGCGGCCCCTGACGGTACATTTCTTTTCTTGACCAGCATCATCCGGTCTCCGAAATCTTCTTTTATACCGTCCGTCCACAGAGAATCGGCGAAATTGGCCTTGCTGGAGCTGAAGCCCTGCGGAAACGCCACGATGCTCTCCCGCTTCACATCATAAATGTAAGCGCTTTTAATATAGGCTGTGCTGTTGACCATCGTATTCAGAAACTGCACCAGTTCCGTAATGTTTCTGTACGATGCCTGATTCGCGCTGGTCAAAAACTGGTACACCTCATTGTTTAATGCAATTTTGACCGCGAGCTGGTCGCCCTCCCGGATGTACTCATCGATGGAATTCATGCCGATGCGCAAAAGCTGGTGCTGCGGCTCGCTCAGTTCCTCCTGCAGCACGGCCTTGGACGTATAATACGCCGCCACCCCCACTGCGGTAATGATGAGGAACACCGCCGCCGTCAGCACCACCAGCAGCCGGGTCTGAGTGTTGGCAAGACTGCCTTTCAACCATTGGACAAAAGACCGGGCCATAGCTGTCTCCCACCTTATTTATGCAGTATAACGTTATTATACTGCTCGCCTTCCTTCGTTACGACCCGGTAAATCCGACTTCTTTCCTTACTTATTTTTTCACCTTGTCGTACCAGGCCTGCACACGCTCCGTGACCTGATCGCCGCCCGACGCTTTCCATTTCGCCACATATTCGTCAAATGCCTCAATCGGCAGCTCGCCGATCACGATTTTCGTCAAATATTCCTGGAACAGCTTATGGGACTGAATATCCGGGAAACCGTCATACACGGCGGCAGGGAGACCGTCGCCCGCAATCCGGCGCGCATCGGCGGTGCTGACAACGAACATATCCTTCACCATTTGCCGCTGCTCCTTCGGAAAGGTTTCATCAATGCGCTTATCCATGTCCTCGGCGGTGGTGAAATTTTTCATTCCCAGTGCCAGTGGCCTGTCGTCAGCAGGAGGCAGAATGACCTTCTCACCATCCTTCACCACATAATGCTGCCCTTCGATCCCGTAGCGGACAAATTCTTCATTGGCCGGATCATAGAAGAAATCGAGCAGCTTCAGGGCATTGGGCGCGTTTTGCTCCGCCAACGCCGGAATCATCCATTCCGGCTCGCCCATGCTTTTCTGGGTGACAAAACCATCAAAGCCTTCCGCCTTCGGAATCGGCATCGCCTCAATATAAGCGTCCGGCGCCTGGGTCAGGATCGCATTATAGCGGTCGCGGACGTTGGCGGGCAGGTGGTACCAGCTTCCCACCAGATTGTTATTGATCTTGGCCTGCCATACCTCGCCTTTGTTCAAAAAAGTCTCATTGTCCAGCAGCTTCTCCTCATACAGCATTCGTATGAATTTAATCGCTTCTCTCATATTTTCGGTAACGCCCGCGTACTGGATTTTGCCGTCATAGATGTCCCACTCGGGATATCCTTCCCACATAGCCACCCCGTAGATGGCGAATAAATGGTCCATCCAGCGTCCGAACTCCCGCCCGCTCGTCGGCAGCTCATCCTGCTTGCCGTTGCCGTTCGGGTCCTTGTCGCGGAATGCCTTCAGCAGCTCCACGTAGTCCTCCACAGTCTCCGGCATCTTCATGCCGACCTTGTCGATCCAGTCCTTGCGGATGAGCGGGGCCCGCTCTGGCACAAGAAACACCTTGGGCACATAGTAGATTTTCCCGTCCTCCGAAGCCGAACGCACGATATTCCATGCCTCCTCAGGTATGCTGTTCCAGACATGCGGCGCATACTTCGGCAGCAGATCGTCCAGCGGCAGCGCACCCCCCTGCTGAATGAGCGTCTGCTCCACTCCGCCGATGGGGCGGAGAATGTCCGGCAGCTCGCCCGAGGCGATCATCACGTTCAGATACTCCGCCGGCTCAGAGCCGGGAGGTGTCGTCATCAGCTCGTATTCCACGCCGGTTTTCTCAGCAACGTACTTTACGTGAGGGTCGCCGGGACCAGGAATCGTTCCTATACCCATATGGCTCTTGAACACTTTGACCTTCACTGCGCCGGGATTTTCGGCACTTGTCTGCGGTTCACCGCTTCCGTTCCCACCTGCTCCGCCGCCGCATCCGCCAAGTACGGCCATGGCCAGCAGCAGCACACCCCATTTTCTCCACGTTGTCTTCCGTAGCTTCCGTATCATTTGAATCCCCCTTATAATGTTGATCCATGATCAGTCCAAGTCCTGACTATCGCTCATTCCTTTAAGGAACCAAGCAGCGCACCTTTCACAAAATACTTCTGCAAATAAGGGTACACCAGAATAATGGGAACGCTTGCAAAAATAATGGTAGCCGCTTTGAGCGTCGTTGTATTGTAGTCGTAATCCCCCAGAAGGAGATTGACCTGTGCCAGCTCCTCCGGGCTCGTCAGGTAAGCCCTCAGCTTCATCTGCAGGGGCCACAGCCCCGGATCGCGGAGAAACAGCACCGCACGCTGGAAAGTATTCCAGTAACCGACGGCGTAAAACAGGCTGACCGTTGCCAGCACAGGCTTCGAGAGCGGCAGGTAAATCTGGAACAAAATGCGGAAATCATTGCAGCCGTCGATGCGCGCCGAGTCGTCAAGCTCCTTGGGCAGCCCCATGAAAAAGGTACGCAAAATAATCATGTTGAAGGTGCCAATCACCCCGGGAATAATGAGCGACCATAAAGAGTTCATCATACCAAGCTCCCGTACAGTCAGGAAAAAAGGAATCATCGGCGCATTGAAGATCATCGTTATGACGATGGCCAGCATGACAGGCCTGCGCAGCAGGAACTCCTTACGGGACAGAGGGAACGCCGTCAGCACCGAAAACAGCATGCTGAGCGCCGTGCCGGCCACGGCAATAAAAACTGTAATTCCGAATGAACGCCACAGCCCGCCATCCTGCAAAATGTGCTCCCATGAAGCGGTCGTAAATTCGACCGGCAGCAGGAAGACAGCCTTGGAATCGGCGGCAACCGGAGAGCTGAACGAGACAGCCAGCAGGTGCAGCAGCGGAATGATCATAGTTAATGCGGCGGCGGCAAGAATCACATAGTTGACAATCTGAAAGCCTTTTTCTCCGGCAGTCCGTTTCATCACCACAGCCCCTCTCCCGACTTTTTCGCCAGCCGATTAAAGATCCAGAGCAAAATGAAGCCGATGACCGACTGAAATACCCCAATGGCTGTTGTCACACTGTATTGTCCCTGCAGCACCCCAGAGCGGTACACATAGGTCTCGATAATATCCCCAACGGAATAGGTCATAGGTGTCAGCAAATTGTAGATCTGATCAAAGCCAAGCTCCAGGAAGTTTCCAATGTTCAACAGGAACAAAATGAGTGCTGTAGGGAACAGGGCCGGCAGTGTAATGTACAAAGTCTGCTTCCAGCGGTTCGCTCCGTCGACGACAGCCGCTTCATATTCGGTCGGATCGATGCCGCTGAGCGCGGCCAGATAAATGATCGTTCCCCAGCCGACCTCCTTCCAGATCGAGGATATTACGACAATCGAACGAAAATACCGCTCTTGCTGCATATACAGAACTGGCTCGAACCCGAACCAGCTGCGAACGGTGTTCAGAATCCCGCCGGAGGCCAGCACCTCGAACACAATACCGCCAACGACGACCCATGACAGAAAATGGGGAAGATAGAAGAGGCTCTGCAGAACCCGCTTTGCGAGCATCAGCCTCACTTCATTAAATAGAAGCGCCAGCAGGATCGGCGCCGGAAACCCGATGACTAGCTGATAAAGCGCTATCAAAGCGGTGTTGCGCAAAACCTGGTAAAAGTCCTGATACGTGAATATGAATTTGAAGTTATCGAGCCCTACCCAGGGACTGTTCAGAATACCCTTGAATATTTGATAGTCCTGAAAAGCGATGACGCTTCCCGCGAGCGGGACATACTTAAATACGATATAAAACAGGATTCCGGGCATGATCATAACATACAGCATCCAATGCTTGCGGATATTTTGCGCGTAACGGTTTCTGATTTTGACGGAAGAGCCTGCGTACGCCTGCTCCGGCCCGGCTTGCTCCGACAGTTCAGCCATCTTTTCCTGCCCCCTTTCGTGAATGCTACTGTGGTGGATTGCTCACCTATATACTTGCTGCTATCTTAAGGAAACCCTTATGCGGCGGGCAATCGTGCAATCCGCCACGGGATGAGCTATTCGTTGATGCGCCTGGGTTTTGCAGGATCGGTTAGGTTGCTGACGGATCGGTTAGGCGGGACACAGAACAGTAGAACAACAGAACAGTTGGAGAAACGCAGGCTTCTTTTAGCGTTAGAATGGATACACCTTAGAATCTTAAGTTGGAGCATCATTCGCACCGGACTGAACTAAAAAATTTAACTCAACCTCACCTTTTATGTTAACATTTAAGACAATTGTGTAATTCGTTGAATCATGTAAACAAGCAGATATAATGAACTTAAAAATACGGGGGTGCATCAACCTATGGATGCTACTGATCAACGCATTCTCGAAATGCTTCAGCAAAACAGCCGCATGACCAGCTCGGAAATCAGCAAGACCATCCACCTGTCCGTGCCTGCTGTGGCCGAGCGTATCCGCAAGCTGGAGAGCAGCGGCGTCATCGACCGCTTTACCGTCAAACTGAACCGCCATACACTGGGTCAGCACTGTCTCGCATACATATTCGTAGTTATTCAGGGAAACGAAGAAACCCATCAATTCAGAACGAAAATCATCGAGTCCGAGTATGTGCTGGAATGCCACCACACGGCAGGCGAATACGATTATCTGCTGAAGGTATCCCTGCCGGATATCCAATCGCTTGAGCAATTCATTACCGACACGCTCAAGAACAAGCACTCGGTCATCCGTACGAACACCGTATTTGTCCTCTCCACTTTAAAAGATGAATAAAATGCAGGGACCGGACTGACCTTACCGTTCAATCATTTTTTTCAACTGTGATCTGTGCCAGGACACATGGATTTGCTTTAACTTCCTCATGCAGGTTAAGTTTAAGATATTAGGAAGCATATACTACTTGGAGTAAGCTTCCTAATATCAGAAGAAAGACAAGGAGGAAGAAATGAACAAACGGATATTTTTTCTGTTTACCGTCGTCATCCTTGCCTTCATGGCTGCCTGCTCCGGCAATACGAAAAATGCTGCGGAGCCTGTTCCACCGGCTGGGCAAGAAACGCCAAGCACCGAGGAACCCTCTGCGCCTGCAGGTGAGAAGCCTGCCCAAGACAACGGTAAGGAGCCTGTCCAAGATTCCAACTCCGGCAAGGAGCCTGCTGGAAATGCTGATGGCACCAATCCCGATCTGTTTAAAAGTGGGCTATTCATTGACTGGAATAGCGTGGACGATCCTCTGATCGATGACAGACTCAAAACCGCGCTGCAATCATTCCTTACCGCTGTCACTAAACCGGATGAGGCAAGCTATGAAAAAATATTTCCCAATCATGCCACGGAGGATCGCGCGGATTTCAGAAATGTGCTGGAGGAACCGATGAACTATCGGTTTGACAAGGTGGGCCAGGCCATTGAGGAAGACGGCAGAATCCTTGTTCCGGTGTCCGGCACCTCCAGAGATGATGTTTTCGGGATCAGGGATTTCAGCAACAACCTTTATTTTAAGCAAAACGCTCAGAATGAGTGGGAAGTTATAATGATCGATTAACATGGCAGGCCCCTCTGCTTTAAGCGGGAGGGGCCTGCTTTTTACTTAAAGAGGTTGTTCAAAAAGTCATCTTTTGATCACGAAGTAAATCAAGAAGCGGACTCGACATCGAATCTTGAATTCAGCCGGACCTTCCGGTGCTCACGTACCCCAAGTACGCTCCGCTCCTCAGTCCCGGCTTCATCCAACCTTCTCGGTGCTGAAAACCTGACTTTTTGAACTCGCACTTAAAGTCGGTGGATGGGCCAAAAGAGGGTCTCCTGCCGTTCGGCAAATGAAATCAGCGCAGGCTGCTGGTTGGGCAGATGGATGCCATACGCCTCGGCCATCATGTTCCTGCCGATGTTCGATTCCGCCTCCTGCAGCTCCCATGGTATATGGTGAATATCCCCGGCATACTGCTTTCCCGCACCGTCGGCGGCATACAGGCGGTAACGTTCTGTCAGCCAGTACAGCAGCGTGCCTGGCTGCGCAGTGAATTTTTCCTCGGTCGCAGGGCGGTACATGACTTCAAAGACAGCCGGACGCCCCCGCCTGTCCCTGCGCTCGCTGCGATATTCTATCCATTCATTTTCTCTTCCGACAGACATCCGGGCATACATATAAGGAAGATGCAGCAGCCGTGCCGTTTCCACAGCAAGCCGCCGTTCGGCGTCCAAGCTGAAGAAGAAGATTCCGGGTTTGCCTCCGCAGGTTACATACGTCCGGACATTAAGCTCCGCAAACCTGCTGAGCCAAGGTAATGGAGGGGTCCCACGCACTCTTAGCCCGGTTATATAAAAAGGAATCAGGCTCAACCACGCCTCCCCCTCCCATAAATCCAGCTTCAGTCCTTCCGGAATTCGGGACAGCAGCTCCTCCTGCCTGATCGGCCAATGCGCCAGCAGCACTTTATTCCACACCTGCTTCATGACCCATGGGCCTTCCGGCAGTTCAAAAGGACGATGATCGCGGCAGCGAATAATCTCCTGATTGTCCATGAATGCATAACCTCCTCTTCCTAGACTAGCCTCCGCTCGTACCCATCATACCCGCGCTCCTTATATGGAAGATCGTCTCGCGGATCGGCGGTGTCCTGTCTACCATTCCCCCCTTAAACTACACGGATAGTGGCGCAAGCCCCCTTAATGGCTCTTTATGGAACATATCTTTGCTATAATAGAGCAAGCAAGCTAATTTCTACGACATTACAATCGGAAAGTCAGGTGCTTTGAACATGCCGGAAAAAAGCATTATTTTCTTTGATATCGACGGTACTTTACTGGACCATAACAAGGAGCTGCCCGCCAGTGCCGAGCAGGCCGTAAGAGAGCTGAAGGAGCTAGGCCATGAGGTCGCCATTGCGACCGGACGGGCGCCTTTCATGAGTAAGGAGATTCGTGACAGGCTCGGGATTGATACATATGTCTGTTACAACGGTTCGTATGTTGTTCTGAAAGGTGAATTGATTTATTCACACCCGCTGGACAAGGAAGCTCTTCACAACATGACAGAGCTTGCCCTGCGGCATGACCACGCCGTGGTTTATATGGGCAACGAAGCGATGAGAGCAAGCGTGCCCAATGATGAATTTGTGGCAAAAAGCATGAACACCTTTAAGCTGAAGTATGTGCCCGAGCATGATCCGCTCTATTACCACGGACGGGAAATTTACCAGTCGCTGCTCATGTGCCAGGCCGAGGAGGAAGCATTCTATGAAGAGGTCTTCACAGCCTTCGATTTTGTGCGCTGGCATCCTTATTCCGTGGACGTTGTGCCCTCCGGAGGCTCCAAGGCCATCGGCATCCGCAAAATTACGGAAAAGCTGGGGATCGCGCCTGAGCATCAATACTGCTTCGGGGATGCCCTGAACGATGTGCAAATGCTGACCATGATCACCAACAGCGTCGCTATGGGCAACGGCGTGCCCGAAGCCAAGGCTGCGGCCAAATATGTAACACGGCCCGTAGACGAGGATGGGATTCTGTACGGCTTGAAAATGGTCGGGCTGCTCGTGTGATAGTTGGGGCATAAAATCGAGTTGGCCTATGCGCATGCGCGTAGGCCTCTCTCTTCAAGTCATAACCAACCTTATGCAGCTTTCTTCGGACTCAAAAACGCTATCAGATTTTGAGCATATTGATTAGGTCATTGGTAGAAAGATCAGGATTATATGGCGCTAACTCGATAATACGAGTCCAATTATCATCGTTACCATTTTCGAACACTTGAATTGCGTCTGAGACATTCAAGCCAATAGTTTGCCATTTTCGATTTAGAGCATCAGTTATGTGGTAATAATGCAATTTCTTTTCGCTGGCTTCCCCTTCTGAGTGCCAAACTTGATTCATCCGTATAATGTCAATGATAGCTATCTCATTGGCTTTTTTGGACATTAGGTATCTTCCTCCTTAATAAATTGTTAAAATGGCAATAGCAAAGCTAAGGAAATATGTACTCTTTCCTTTGTTTGAGCGATATAATTCATTGTTCGTTTAACGTTCAATCATATAACCCATCTTATCACACTGAACGTTTAGTGTGCAATCATTCTTTAAAAGATATTTGGAGGTTTTTTCGGTGGATTATAATGAGTGGGTTTTATATTGCAAGCTTGGAGAAATAATTGAAAAACATGATGTGTCTACATTAAAGCTTTCTGAAGATATTGATCACAGAAGAACAACTATTATGGATTTAATTCATAATAAAGATATGGAAAATAAACGTATACCTGCTTCCTTAATTACCAAGCTATGTGTTTATTTTAATGTAACCCCGAACGATTTATTTGAAATCCGTAAACGTGTTGAATAAAAAGTATAACCATTTAAATTAAAGTAGGGAAACCACTTTCATGGCCTCCCCTATTAAAGCATACCGCTTACCCACGTGATTCAACAGGCAGCCTTTACATCGACTCCTGAACCCTTTCCTGGGGAGGAAGCAGCGTTTTGCCCTGCCACTTGCGTCCCGTCCAGCGGAAATAATGGAATACGCCCCGCACCCACTCGTCCGCCGCATGGGCGATCCATACCCCGATCAAGCCCATATTGAAGTAGATGCCCAGCAGATAAGCCAGCGGAACCTTGATGCCCCACATGGAAATGCCGGCCATCATAAGCGGAAAACGCACATCGCCGGCCGCGCGCAGCGAGTTGATGACCACATGATTGAACACTCTTCCCGGCTCCAGGAAGATACAGAACAGCAGCACACTGGCCCCTGTTGCAATGATGACCGGATTATTCGTAAAGATGGACATCACATGGTCGCCAAAATAAGACACAGGCACAATGACACCAATGGTGATGATAAACGCCCATTTCAAGCTGCGCAGCAGCTGGTAATAGGCCTTCTCCTGCTCCTTGGCCCCGATCATGCGGGCGACCACAATCTCCGTTCCGTCTCCGATCGCGAGTCCGAAAATCATGAAATAATAAACGATGGAATTCACATAAATATGGGTCGCGAGCGGGATATCCCCCATGGAGGTTACAATTCGGGTCACCACCATCTGGCTGAGATGATAAGACATCCACTCCAGTCCGGCAGGCACACCGATGGTCAGCATGGCGCGAAGCTCCAACCACCGCATTTGAACATAATATTTCAGTTTGATAGGTACACCGATCCGTTTATACAGCAACGCAAAAATCCAGACACACGCGATCAGGCGGCTGACCAGCGTGGAAATGCCTGCCCCCAGCACACCCAGCTCAGGGAGCCCAAAGAAGCCGTAAATGAGCAGAGCGTTGCCCACGATGTGGATGATATTCATGCCAATGCCCACGGTCATCGTATCCCGCGTGTAGCCATGGGCACGGACAACAGGACCGATCGTTAAAATGACAGCCTCCAGAAACAGCGATCCGCCTGCCAGCTGCATATAGATTTCCGCATGCCTGCTGACTTCCGGTGTCGGATGATAAAAGGACAGCAGCACATTATGAAATACAATAAAAAGGGTACTGATCACAAGCCCTGCAATCAGGTTTACCGTGATCGCCGACGCGGTAACCTGACTCGCCTGCAGCTCTTTTTTTCCCCCGAGAAGCTGGGCAATAATGACACCGACGCCCAGGCCCAGCAGGTTGAACATAATAATACAAAACTCAATTAGCTGCCGCGATATGCCGACGGCCGAGACGACATTGTCGGAAATATGGCTCAGCATAAAGGTATCGACTGTACCCATCATGATATGAAACAAGGACTCTACAAAAATAGGCCATGTGATTGAAAATACGGTAATCCTTTTGATCCCCTTGGATGCACTCTGCACGGTTGTTATTCCTCCCTGATGACAGTAAACGTTTTCATGAATTTTCCGTTAGGATGAAAATCTGTCTTTCCGCCTTGCTTCTGTTATGTATGTGTGAATCTGATGCACACGGCAAATTAAAAGCGGCGCTGACTGCCCCGCCGCTTCATACAGCTTATTCATTTTCAAATTGAATGAACTCCTCAAGCTCCTTGAACAGCTTTTTCGGATTCACATTGTCCGGCACGACCAGCGTCAAAGGTTCATCCAGCTTCAGGACATACATGCCCAGGATCGATTTGGCGTCGGCCATGCCGCTCTTGCTGTGGATCCAGATGTCATACGTATAGTTGGATACGATTTTGTTGATTTTTTCGATGTCATTTACATTCTTAACTCTGATTGGTGTCATCATGAGCACAGCACCCCTTTTCTGTAGTAACCAGCCGCCGTTTACAGACAGCATAGAACCTACTCCTATCATACCTTTACCCGGGTGCGGGGGCAATGATGATTTATGCCGTATTTTTCCTTAAATTTTTCCAGCCCGTGTTCGTGTTCTGCCGCTCTTCTCCTGCTTCTGCTCCTGCTCCGCACGCTTCAGAATACGTGTTAACTGCCTGACCGAAGCATCCAGCCGATCCAGCCTGCTGCCAATGGTCCACAGCACATATCTCAGCAAAATCAGGCAGACAGCAGCAGGAAAACCGATCTCCGTAAAAAAGGCAGCCACCGTTTCGATAGTCCAGTTCATTCACTTGTGCCTCCTTATTTGTTGTATTGCCGTATGAGAACTAGTGTTCCCATTCCGGAAATTTATATACCGGCTGGCGGTTATCCGTCGGTGGCAGGTGAGCAATCAGGGAAAATACGGTATTATGGAAGGAATACTAATAACAGGGGTTCTTACATGGAACATCAATGGAGGATAAAGGAGTTATTGGATCATGAAAAAATTCATATTTGGCTGTCTCGTTACCTTTTCGGGTGTACTGCTGCTCTGTATTAAGTATCTGCTGATCGGCATGCTTGCCATTGCTACCAGAAGCAGCTATGAATTCATTGAACTGCATACCGGCTGGTCGATTTGGCCTTACATCCTAATCGTCATTGGCTTGTTGTTTATTGCAGCGGCCGGTTGGAAGCATTTGAATGCCAGCTACCCGAAGGATCAGATTTTTGAGGCGGAGACGGATAAGTAATCGGACTAGAAAAACATGAGGAGCTGTGACATAAATGGGTTTCTAACAAAAGCAAACTGGCTCGAATTTAAATGGTAATTTTCTAAGCACAAAACTATTCCAACGGATGCCTCTAACGGGTGCCACAAACGCTATTGGCTCCAAAAACGTTGATTTCAAATTATAGCGGTTGCCATGGCGCCTATTTCGCTTAACCAGGGCATTTTCGCCTAGATTAAGACAAATAACGTTGGTCACGTCCGTTAGAAATTGAAAAAGGTCTTTTTTCGTAAAATAGCAGCTGCTACACCCGTTAGATTTCCGGCGGGCGCACGATCGGCTCGAAAACCTGAGTTTTTGCGGAAATCTGAAAGGATCAGAGGTACGCACGGAGCAGCGGAGAGGACGAAGCAATTCCGGAAAAGCGGCAGCGTTCGCCTTTGGCCCGGAGGGTCAACAGCGATTGCAGGAATGCTTCGTTCTCGGAGCGCCTCCACAACATACGAAAGAAGTGCTCAACCCTTAACCGACCCAGCCAGACCGGAAACAAAGTATTTCTGGAACAGCAGATAGACACACAATGTGGGAATAATGGAGATCAGCACACCGGCGTTCAGCAGCGTGTAATCGGTTGAATGCTCGCCTTTAAAGGCAAGCAGCCCAGTGGTTATGGTCTTCATCGTATCCTTGGTGATAAAAATCTGCGCCATCAAAAACTCGTTCCAGGTCGCCATAAAGTCAAAGATAACTAGCGTGGCGATGGCAGGCATAGACAAAGGCAATATAATCCTGAAAAATTTCCCCATATCCCCACAGCCGTCAATCAAGGCGGATTCGTCGAGCTCCTTCGGAATGGTACGGAAGAAACCGCGCAGGATCAGAATGCCAAACGGAATGCCGAAGCCGACATACACGAGAAAGATTCCGGGATACGTGCTGACAAGATGCGTTTTGTTCAGAAATATATTCAACGGCACCAGTGTGGCCTGCATCGGGATCATCATGCCAATCAGGAAAAAGGCAAACAACGAATTGCTCCATTTAAAATTCAGCCGGGTCAGGGCAAACGCCGCGAGCGCTTCGATCAGAATGCCCAAGGGCACCTTGACGAGACAGATGAACAGCGTATTTCTCATATACATGCTCATTTTTCCCTGGTCCCACGCCTTCAGAAAGTTATCCCATTGAAATTTTTCAGGCAGCGCGTAAAACGGGCTTGTCATCAGATCCGCTCTTGATTTCAGCGCCGTGAAGGCGATAAACAGGACCGGGATCAAAAAAATGGCCGCCAAAATAATCAGGAATACATACCGCAGCACTGTTACTGCCGGATGAACTCTCAACTCCTCCATGCTGCATCACTCTCTTTCTGCACGTTATACATGGGATTTCTTCGTTGTGTAATACACATAAGGAATGATGATGGTCATGGAAACCAATACTAGAATGAAGGCAATGGCCGAACCCATTCCGATATTCGCAAACTTGAAGGTCTGGGCGTACATCCATGACGAGAGCACCTGGGTGCTTTCGGCCGGGCCGCCGCCGGTCATGCCGTAAATAATGTCATACACCTTCATGGAAGCGATCAGCGTCGTGGCGATCACGATGACAAACGTTTCGCGCAGCAGCGGCAGCGTGATATACAGAAATGACTGATACGGTTTCGCTCCGTCGATCAAAGCCGCTTCATACGGGTCCTGTGGAATGCTCTGCAGCCCTGCCAGAAAAAGCACCATGGGCTGTCCGATGCCCTGCCACATGGCCGCCACAAATACCGCGTACAGCGCAATATCCGGCTCTGCCAGCCAGGCGTGCTGCCAGCTCTCCAGTCCCAGCAATGCCAGCATTTTATTTACAAATCCCTGTGTCGGGTTGTAGAGCCAGGTCCAGCCGGTGGCCACAACAATCCCAGACAATACATACGGAAAGTAGAATACGCCGCGGAAAAAGATCCGCCCCTTCAGCTTTTTGTTCAGCAGCAGCGCAAGCCCCAGCCCTGCTCCCATGATCAGTGTCAGCGAACCGATCATCCAGAACAGATTGTTTTTCAGCGCTCTCATGAATACAGTATCCTGCGTGAACAATTCCGCATAGTTGCCTAAACCTACAAACTCCTTCTGGGGCGCAACTCCGTTCCAGCTAAAAAAGCTGAGAAAAAAGGTGTATACCGCCGGCACAAATATAACCGTTAAGTAAATGATTAAAGCAGGCAGCAGGAACAGCCACGGTTTAAGCATTCTGGTTGTCATTCCATTCTCCTCACTTCTGTTTGCTTTTGTATGCAGATACGGCATTCTCCATATTTTCAGCAGCCTGCTGCGGGGTCCACTCATTCAGTGCCACTTTATCCTGTGCTTCGAACAGCTTCTGCACGACCTCCTGCGGCAGAGCCTGGTCAGTGATTAGGAAACCGCCATCCTTCGCACTGTCAAGCAGCGGCTGAATATGAGGTGTTTTGTCCGAGACAGTGAAGCCCAGCGTGGCCGGTGAACCGTAATCATCGATATATTTATTGACCACATCAACGCTTGTTAAATACTCGCCGAGCTTGATAGCCGCTTCCTGCTTCGCAGGGTCGGACGCACCGTTGAGCTGCAGCATTTCAACGAACACGGATGCGCGTGCCGGCGTTTGTTCTGTCGGGAATTTGAAGACATCGAATTGTGCCGGGTCAAAGCCATTTTCAGCAATATTGCCGTCAAACCAGGTTCCCTCATTAATAATGGCCCCCGATTGCTGGTAAAACAGCATTTCGGCTTCACTTGGATCCAGTGACGAGTACCCCATCGGGAAGTAACCCTTGTCCGTATATTCTTTAATTTTTTCAAACGCTTTAACGACTGCCGGATCGTTCCATGATGCCTCCAGATTGTTCAGCTTGTCATGCAGCTCCGGACCGGCATAATGCTCCAGCAGCTGCTCGGTCAGACGCATCGTATGCCAACCGCCTTTACTGCCAAAGGCCAGAGGGGTAACCCCATTATCCTTGAGCGTTTGCAGTTGGGACTCAAATTCGGCAAATGTTGAAGGTGCCTGCAAATTCAGCTTTTGATACAGCTCTTTCGGGTACCACATACCCAGTACATTCAAGTGCAGCGGAATGCCGGAAATTTTTCCGTCATAGGTGGACATATCAATAGCGGTTTGATTGTATTTGTCCGGCCATTTGTGATCCTTCGCCACCTGAGTCAAATCCATGGTCATGCCATTTTCCGGGTAAAAGGAGCCCAGCGTGCCGCCCCACGTAAACCACATATCCGGCAGTGTCTTCGAGCTTGCAGCCACCTTGAGGTTTTCCTTGAACGGGTCCACCTCATACTGAGTAAGCTCCACATCAATATCCGGGTTAGCGCTTTCAAAATCTTCAACCGCCGACTGCAGCCATGCCCACCCCGTGTTCAGCGTCCAGAAGGAAATGCTGACCTTGAGGCTTCCGGAGGAGGATGAGCTATCCTGGCTTTGCTGCCCTGCATCCGAAGAACATCCCACCGCACTTGTAACCACAAGCAGAACACTAGCCAGCAATGCAACCCATTTTTTCATCTTGTAAGTCCCCCTACGTTTGTTGGTTGATAGCTTGAATGCGCAGTGCCTGATAAGGCTTGCCCGGCAATTGCACACGGCAATTTCCTTCATAGGTCCCCGGCAGCGGAGTCATCGTCATGTTCCATGTATCGATCAATTCAATGGCAAATGTGATGCCCTCCGGCAGCGGCAGCATGCGGAATCCCGGACGGCTTGAGCCGAAATAGGCGAGATAATATTCGCCATCTACTCCTCCCGCAGCTATATCCCAGTGAAAATCCGTCTTCAGGCGGTCCAGCTGCGGCCCGGCTTCGATGATTTGGCGGAGGAATCGGATTCTGGACGGGCTTTCTCCGTGCAGTGTTCCTCCATGTGACCACCAGATGATATTGTTTTCATGCAGAAAAGTTTCCCCATGCGTCACATAACCGCCGTTCAACATACCCTGCCAAAAGCATTCCACCATCCGCTCGGCCGTGATGTTGCCCCATCCGTGATTGAGATTGCCCTCATAGCGGCATTCGTCCACAACAATGGGTTTTCGGTAGGTCTCCTGCCATTCCTCAACAAAATGAAGATCATGATGCTGAATGCTTGCATGTGTAACCCAGGGCTTGCCATGGTCATACCAATGCAGGTTGCTGCGGTAATGGATGCCCGGATGGTGCCAGTTGTGAATAGACCGGAGATGACCGTAAGGATCGCGCTCCTGAATGATTTTGAAGAAGCGGTCCCAGTCTCGCATCGTTTTGGCCTTCATCAGATCGAACTCATTGGCCAACGACCACCAGATATTGCGAAACGCCGAGAGACGGGCAATGGCATAACGAAGATAAAAATCGTCCGTCTCCGGGCTCATCTCCGCGAATCCCCAGCGGTCATAGGGATGGAAAAGGATGAGGTCGGCTTCGATGCCAAGCTGCTGCAGATTTTCAATCCGGCGTTCAAGATGCTTCCAGTAGGCGGGATCGAATACCGTGAAATCCCAGCCCTCTTCAAGAGACCCTGCAAACGGGTACAGTTCCGGTTCGTTCAAATTGTAGTCATAATGCTTCGGAAAAACACACATTCGAATTTTATTAAAAGCACCCGCTTCCGCCAAACTGCGCAGGGTGAGCTCCTGCAGCTCTTCATCCTGGTGGTTCCATACATAACTCGTCGTTCCAAAAGGAAAAAAGGGTTTGCCGTCGGCATAAGCGAAATGGACTTCACGATCCACGCCAACGGGGCCGTGATTTTCTGCTGAAGGGTCAACACATGTGAACATGCCCTGAACCAGATTTAACTCAGGAATATTACTGACCGTTTCATAAGACCATTTCCCCAAGGTATCCGGCATAAAGCGTACACGGTAACAGCCTTCCCCGTCATAAAATCCGTCTGCCTCAACAATCCGGTGTCCTTGACGAAAGCGCGCTGCAAACGACACATCCGTAAAAGGGTTACCATCCTGCAGGCCGGGGAGGGACAGTTCAAATCTTCCCCAGCGTTCGATTTCCTGTGCATTCTCTAGTTCCTTCGTCACTCTTGATTCGCCCCTTTCTCTTACTCGTCATTCAAGCTCCTGCATCATTCATTCTAATGACTAAGGCTTGGGGAAAGTAGCGGGCGAATCGGCTTTTTCATATGCGATTTTGACGTGAATGCAGATGCAGCAGACGCTTCCGGTCCCGGCAATAGATGATTTTTGCAAAATCATACGTTTTTTTTACTTGAGCCCGATAATGTATGCTGGCTCCTATTTATTGATTTCGGTATTCAAGAGGAGTTAGTCCCGTACGGTCCTTGAACAGCTTGCTGAAGTAATAAGGGTTGCTGTACCCGAGATCAGCGGCGATTTCATACACCTTGCGGCTCGTTTCACGCAGCATTTTCCGGGCGATGTCCATTTTGTTGCGTATAATGTAATCGCTGAAATTTTCACCGATTTCCTTAAAAAAAATTCTGCTCAGGTATCCCGGACTCACGTGAATGGATTCCCCGACCCTGGCGAGTGTGACATCCTCCAGCAAATGCCGGTCCACATATTCCTTGGCCCTGCGCACAATAAAGCTGTCACTCTGTTCGTTGCGGGGAAAACGCAAAAGCGCGGACATATAGGCGTCAGGCAGGCTGGTAATATCCCTGCAGGGAGAAGGACCGCATGCAAAGATCAGGCGCACGTTCAACAGCTCAAGCACCTTCTGTCGCATACCCTTCAGATAACTTGGCATATCGCCATTCCCGGTGTGGGGGCGGACAGGCGCAATCCAGATTATTTCACGAAGGTTTCTGTGAAAAACCAGGCCTCCCCAATCCTTTGCCGTCAGCTTGCCGACGAGGTGCAAAATGGAAAGAAAGCGCAGCTGCTCCGCATCTTCATTCTCCTGAACCGCGTCGCATCTTTTGCGGATAATCGCCAGTTCATAACCTTCCTTATAGGAAACGTCCGCCAGTTCGGGCAGAAGCTGCAAAGGCTCCGCCGGAAACGTAAAAGGATCCAGCAGTGATAAGCAGAGTCCGTTTTTTTCTTCTTCCGTACGCCGCGGCGTCTCATGTGAAGTCAGTTTAAGGCGGGAGATGACCTTTTGCATCGTGTCCGCAATTTCGTCTTCATCCATGGTAGGTTTATGCAGATAATCGGCTGCTCCCAGCCGGAGGGCTTCCCTTACATAGGTAAAAGTATCATAGCTGCTGAGGAAAATAATTTGGACCTCCGGCTTCCTGTGCCTGATTTTTTGCGCCAGCTCAATCCCGTCCATACCTGGCATGCGGATGTCGGTCATGACAAAGTGAATGCTCTCTTGTTCCACAATCCGCAGCGCTTCTTCCCCGTTGGCCGCCTCAGCCTTCCAGCAGATCCCGAGACTTTCCCAATCCAGCATGTAACGCAGTCCCATTCTCACAATGGACTCGTCATCAACGACCAACAGATTCCACATCTCTGTTCCCCCTTGTCTCTGATGCTGCCGATTTCAGCGGTATGTTAACAATAGCTTTCGTGAGAGAGTCAGTTCGCTGCAGTGACAGTCCATACGGCTCGCCAAACCTGAGCAGAATTCGCTCGTGCACATTGCGCAATCCGTTATGATCGGTGCTGGTATGAGCCGCACCCTCTTCACCCACCCTGCCTTCTTTGTTATCCTCATGCGCATTCTCTTCCCACAGCAAAATTTCTTTGCCGGCAAAGCCTGCGCCATCATCCGTTATTTCAATGCACAGCGTTCCGCTCTCCTCGTCCGGTTTTGCCACAACGGAAATATGCAAGGTTCGGTCCAGCCCTCTGGCTCCGTGAAAGATCGCATTTTCCAGCAGCGGCTGCAATAGCATGGGCGGAATGGTCACATGTAAGCATTCGTGCGGAATATTCCAATCCACCGTAAAAACACTGGTGTATCTCAAATCCATCAAAGCGGCATAATCCTGCAGCAGCCGAATCTCCTCATCCAATGTCACCAGTTCGCTGTCCAGCTTCATATTCGCCTGCAACAGCTTCGCCAGCGATTGCAGCAGTTTGGCAATATGGGACGATTGCTGCAGTATGGCCAGCATACGAATGGAATTCAGCGTATTATACAGAAAATGCGGCTGTATGCGCGCCCGTAAAGCGTAAAGTTCGGCGTTACGCTTCTGACGTTCCTTCTCCTCGATGGACTGCACCAGCTTGTCGAGACGGTTGACCATCCTGTGATAGCTGCTTTCCAGGCGTCTCATTTCGTTGTCCTCCCCTACAGGTACGGGCGCTTTGAAATTGCCCTGCTCAACCTGGCGCATGGAGCGGATCAAGCGGTTGATCGGCCTCGACAGCCTTCTCGCAAGCAACCAGGAAACAGCAGCTGAACAAATCACCGCCCCCACCGCCACCAGGAAAGTAAAATAGCTGATGGAACGGTTGCCCGCCAGCAGCTGCTCACGATTGACTCCCAGATATACCTTCCACTTCAAGTAAACGCTTTCAAGAAAAACGCCGCTGTATCCCTCCTGCCCCTGACCCGCAGACGGACTCACCTCCCAGCTGCCCCGCTGCTCGCCCGTACCGATGGACAGCTGTCTGGCCGCAAGGGCAGGATCGGATGCATAAATCATATTCCGATTCTGATCAAGAACCGTTACTTTAACGGTCGGAAGCTCCAGCGTCTCTGCCAATTTGGGGATAAAATCAGGACTGATGAAGATAGCCATGACAGCCAGCGGTTGATAGTTCTCGTCCATCAGCAGCCGGGAGCCGATCAGGGCGGGGAAGGACCCGTCCTTAAACTGGTTGATCTCCCTCACCCCGGTAATGACAAAACCGCCCCGCTCTGCAAGCGCTTGTTGGTACCAATCCTCATCCGCTACCTTCTCCTTGGGGTTAATGACCGTGTTCCCGCTTATGCGGTAGCCGTTGACAGTTCCGTTCATGCCGTAAATCATCAGCCCCTTGATGGAGGAGTTGATGGAAGGATAGGCGCCCATGAGCCGGGCCATCGTTCTCTGCGCCTGGATTTCCGCGCTCCCCCACTGCTCCTTGGCCAAGTAGGGCTTATTTAAAAAGCTGAAAATGTCCGGCAAATAATACGGGATCATCGTAAACCGGTCAAAATCCCTGACCTGGCGTTCAATCGATGTATTAAGCTGGGCCAGAATGACATTCAGATCCTGCTCGTTCCTGGCCTGCAGCATCATGGAGGATTTACGGTAGGCCATCGTCCCGATCAGCAGCACCGGAATACTGCTCAATAGAATGAACACGACAAAAAGCTTTGTCTGAAAGCGGATGTTGGACCATTTACGCATTTCCTCACCTCTTGCTGTCTTGTCTTAAGTCTTGGACGCGCCGTTTCGTATAAATCTGTCTTACTTGTTGTCTGCCGCCTGCATCGCCAAAGCTGGGGCAGAGCATGAATTACGTTCCACAAAACGTGTGTCAACGGAAAATTTGGCTTTCACCTGCGGACCATTTTCAATAGCTTCAATCAGTTGATCCACTGCCAGTATAGCCATTCGTTCCTTTTCCACGTGAATGGTCGTCAGCTCAGGCGTCACAATCACCGACTCGGATATATTATCGAAGCCGATAACCGAGGTGTCCTGGGGCACACGAATCCCCAGTTCCGCCATCGTTTTCATCGCACTGATGGCGATATAATCACATTCGCAAAACCAGGCAGTCGGCAGTGGGCGACCACGCTCAATATAGGCGCTGAGCTGCTTTTTCAAGCTTTCCTGGGAGGTCAAGATCGTCGGTGATACTGAAATCACATCCGCATCCGCTACGGCAATTCCCCGCTCCGCCAATGCCCCCATAAATCCCCGTCTGCGTTCCTCAAAATTATGAATACGGACATCCGAAGCCATATAACCGATGGAAGTATGCCCGATATCGCAAAGATAGGAGCCCGCCTGATAGGCGCCCATTACATTATTGATTTCAACGAATTGCACGGGCAGCGTGTCATAACAAGTGTCCAGCACCAGAAGATTTGGAAGGTTATCATGAATATACGTGATTTGCTCGCGCGTCAAATTGGTGCCAAGCACGATGACGCCGTCGCTGCGCTTTTCTTCGGCAACCATCTGGATTTCTTTATAAAAGGATTCCATGTTCACCGTTGAGAAAATAAGCACATATCCCCTCTGCCTGCATCTTTCTTCAATAAATTGAATCAGTTCCTTGAAAAAAGGCTGCTGCGAATATTTATCAAGCACGATGCCGGAATTGGTGCAGACCAGAAACAGCAGTGATCTATCGTTTCTGACCGCTGCATTGGTTGATGCCCTGCTCTTGGGGAAATATCCCGCTTCCTGGGCAATTTGCAGAATACGCTCACGCGTATCTGCTGAAATTCCGGGTTTCCCGCTAAAAGCAAGCGAGACGGCTGACTTGGATACATTAGCCATCTTAGCTATATCTTCCATTTTCATAAGAAAATTCTCCATTCCTACAAGGTTACGGACAGTTAAGAGAAGTTTATACTGTTTGCCGTCAAGTTGCAATGTTTAGATCGATATTTTAGTGTTTTTTAGTTTATTTCACTAAAAAACATACCATAATCCCTTAATATTGTGCCCATCATTAAGCTGTCAGGGTTTGAAAAATATAAATGCAATGTGCTGTTTAGTACGTTTTTGCAGCCGTGTGATGTTAATGCAGGAGAAAAACCACCGCATATCCCAGCGGTGGTACTATACAGCAATTAGCTGTGGATTTGAAAACCTTTGATGAAGGAGCCTATTTATGGACTGCAATAAACAGGACATCTCCTTCAAAAGGATGCATATCGATGACCGTCATGTTATCCTGCAGCGATAGCGGCGGTGCCTTGGCAACACGTCTGTTTTCCAGCTCGAAAACGGTAATTTCGTAATCCGTAAGATCGGCGTTTAATTTTAACACCGTGTTCACGGGAACATATATGGCCGCTTTTTCGTATCCCGGGGTCGCGGCTGCGCGAATCTCCCGTGTATCATTCATAACGATATCCCATGGCTGCAGACCGGCCAGATCATATATTTCAAACAGCCATTTGGCAAAGCCGTAATCCCAGGCTCCCTCGAACTTTAGCGCCGTCGCCCAGTCATAAGGAGCGTCGAAGCCTTCCCCCGTTACCCCGAAGCGCTTCCCTTTCTTATGCCAGCTCCATATTCCGTGCGCCCCATAAGTAATGCCTGCGGCCGCGCCCGATAGCAGACTCTGCCAGGCCGCTTTGCGGACATCATAACGGGTATACCGTCCATATACCCTGCGGCTGTACCCCATCATCTCGTAGCATGGCTCCGCGTTCAGCACCGGCCGGGTCACGGGTTTGTTATAAAAATCAAGCGCCATCTCATACGACATGTGCTGAAATTCGGAATTATGCCCGGACTGGTACATATAGAAGTCCAAATCCGGATCATTAACAAAAACCTCAGGCAGTTCAACCAGCCGACCCTGGATATGCAGCGTAGTGAGGCACTCCCGGCTGATCTCCTTTACAATGCTGAGTGCGGTCCGGTAATACTCTTTTGCCCGTTCAGATGGAAAATCCGTATCACCGCTGATCACATAAATCGGATGAAATTTGGAAAATAGGCTGGCAGCATACCGCACATACGGCTCCACCGCCTCAAGCGGCATTTTTTTCTCCTCACGCAGCTGCCCTGCCCAGGTGTCGGGAATATAATTGCACCAAAGCAATACCAGAGCAGGCACGAAGCCTCGATCCACCGCCATTTGCACCATCTGCTGCGCTCTGGCGAAATAAGCCTCGTTCAGGGCATGAAAGTCGAAGCTGCCGTCCGGGTTGACCGCAAACGGCTTGATATCGAGATCGCTGCCGCTCGCATCCCACTGCTGCAGCAAATTGATCTGCAGGACATTGAACCCCTGGCTTCTGCGGTAATCCAAATAATAGACCCACTCTTCAAGCGTGATGTTCGTAAATGCGCTCCAGACTGTATCTGCCAAATAGAAAAAAGGTTTTCCCTCATGGACAAAATGCCGCCTATCACCTGATAAATCAAGCTTAATCATCTGTTAGCCACCCTTCTTTTCAAAAAAGGAAAACGGCAGGTTGCTCCACCGTTTTCCGCTGGTTCACTGGTTTTACGAAGTCACCATGCTTGCCTCTGTATCCGTCCGGCCTTCATGGCGGGCTTCTTCCTCCGCTGCGCGCTCTTTGACAAGCGCCTGTCTGTCAAGCGCTCTGAAGAACGGATAATAGATCAGCATGCACACCGGGATCAGCAGCAGCTGCGCAAAGGCGAGCCGCCAGCTGCCTTCAATGATGCCCAATGCGAAGATCGGCGTGCCGAAGGGTGGATAAATCCCGATCGGCGCAGGCAGAAGTCCGACTGTCGTTGCGAAATAACCGATAATGCAGCAGACGACCGGAGCAAGGATAAACGGAACAGCCAGAATGGGATTCATAACAACCGGGATACCAAAAATCATGGGTTCATGAATCGAGAAAAACGTTCCCGGAAGGCCCAGCTTGCCAATCGTGCGAAGCTGCTTGCTCTTGGCCAGGAAAGTCAACAGCAGGGCGAAGGCAAGCATCGGCGCATAGTTGGCGAAGATCGACCAGAAGGCCAGACCAATAATGTTCGGAAGCGGGCTGCCGGCTTCGAAAGCATTCAGATTGGCAAGGTCAAGACTCATCCAGATCGGCTTCACGATGGCCAGGGTCACGATGGCTCCATGAATGCCGAACATCCAGAGCAGCTGCATGACGATCAACGCGATAATCAACGCTCCGAGCGAGCCTCCCAATCCTTCCAGTGGCACCTGCAGATAGCTGTAAATCAATTGGTGCACCGTGACATAAGGGGTCTGCATAAACACCCCGGCAATGATCACAAACACGACAACAACCAATACGGCGGGAATCAGCCCCATAAATGTTTTAATGACGGTTGGAGGCACGCCATCCGGCATTTTAATGGTCCAGTTGCGGTCAACCACCCAGATATACATTCTTGCCGCCAGAAGTCCGACGAACATAGCCACAAACAGCCCTTGCGCACCCAGCCATTGAAACGGAAGCGCCCGGACCGTATCGAAGGTTTCGACAGGTGTCAGCACAAGAAATGATAGCAGGGCCGTTGCGGCCGGTATCAGCGGGTCTTTGTCAAACGATTGTGCCAGTCTGTAGGCGATGAAAAAGACGGCATAAAGCGAGATAATGCCAGTTGTCATCGTGGACCCGAGACCGATAATGCTTTTAATCGGAGCAATCAGATTTTGATAAGGCTCCCAGGCAAGCGCAGAGAAGAGCGTCGAAAACGCGCCGATGATCAGAAAAGGCAGCGTGGACATCAAACCGTTGGAAATCGCGCTCATATAACGGTTTTTCTGAATTTTCCCCGCAAACTTCTGCAAATTCTTAGTCGTGTTATTTGAAATGGCCATCATGGTCAACTCCTGATTAAGAGTTATGGTAAAACTATTTTAGAGAACGCTTTCAATTTACTGTACTTCATTCCAGCCTTCTAAAATAAACAACGGGGTGACGCAAGCTGCCCAATTACAGCTTTAAGGCATCGTTCAGCACCTTCTCGCCGTTCATCATGCCGTAATCGGCTATATTGATGACACTGACCTTGATTCCTTTTGGCTCATACTTTTGCCTGAATTCGTCTTCCAGATATCCTACCTGTGGTCCGATCAGCAGAATGTCGGTTTTGTCGGCATATTCAGGAAAATTGCTTTCCGACATCGCTCTGATTTCCACATCCACGCTATCTTTTTGAGCGGCCTTCTGCATTTTCTGAACCAGCATGCTCGTGGACATCCCCGCTGCACACACCAATGTAATTCGCTTCATCCGTTATTCCTCCCCGGTATTGACAGTCTGTTGGTCTTTGAGTTCAAATTGGCTGATCCTGTTATAAAGCTCAATCATATGTGCGGCTAAATCCTTGATGGTTATAGCCGACATCAAATGATCCTGCGCATGAACCATCAGCAGTGTTACGTTGTGCTCCGTCCCTCCTGCCTCCTGTTGAATAAGACGAGTCTGCAATTTATGCGCTTTCACAAGTTCGTTCTTGCTTTCCTCCAAACATGCCGCTGCTTGTTCCGCATGTCCCTTTTGCGCATGGCCGATCGCTTCCATGGCTTTGCTTTTCGCGAAGCCAGAGTTTGTTATAAGGCCCATAATGATTTCCTGATATTCATCCATGCTGCCACCTCGTTTGTTTCGATTTACGGATTCAGTGTACCGCATACTTTCCGGGATATATATTCATTCCTTTTCCGCTGTGAACGGAAATGTCTTCGCAAGGAAATCAATAAAGCTTGTGTTTAACAATCGTCCGCGAAAATTCCCTGAAATTTTCGCAGTCCAGCAGCTGTCGGATCATATCCGGGCTGTCTGTGATTCTGATTAACTGTTCATACATCTCCGTGGGAGAGTCTCTGCCGTTTTTGCTAATGCTGAGCAGACAAACGAATTGCACCGGCTTTCCCGCCCAATCGATGGGCTGCGCAAGCGTGCAAATCGCCCACACGGTACGGCTGCTCTGTGGAGTAATGGGATGCGGGATGGCCACCAGATTCCCGTATGAAGTCGGGGCGGCTTGCTCCCTTTCCAGCACCAAGCTCACAAAACCCGCAGCGGATTGGACCAGTCCCAAATCGTGAATTTTTGCGCCAAGAAAAGAAATGACCTCTTCACGGGAATTGAAGCTCTGTTTTAAAAACACAAGCTCCTCCATCACATAACGGAGGGTAACGTCCCCTTCTTCTGTCAGCAGATTCCTGATCTTGTGCAGATCGCCGCCGCCGAGAAGCGTTTCAACGACCACAACAGGTACAGGCAACGGCTCTCTGATCGGGACCGTGCTGACCATAAAATCGATATTTTCCAGGGAAACCTGCTTAAGCTTGTAATACTCGGTCGTACCGGCAATCTCCAGCTGTGAACCGAATTTGCTTTTCAGCTTGTAATAGAGAAGACGGGCGCTCCCCACACCCGAGGTGCATACCACCAGACAGCGTTTAGGCCGCTGTTTGCCGGGGGTCCTTTCCATGGCTGCTCCGATGTGAATCGCCAAATAGCCCATTTCAGCTTCGGGGATGATCATGTTCAATTTATTCTCAATCAACTTGGCCGCAATGACTCCCGCTTGAAAAGCCAGCGGATAATGAGTCTTCACCTGATCCAGCAGCGGATTGCGGATACTCATGCTGTACCTGACACGATTGAGGGCAGGCTTCAGATGCAGACAAATCCCCATGAACAGCTCCTGGTCCTCTTTTATGCCCAAGTTCAAATCTCTCTCAATCTCTTCAATAATCTCTTTTCCCAGCTCATATATTTCCCGGTCAATAAGCTTCTCCATATCCGCTTCTTCCTTGCCGACTGCGGAAATTTCGTTAAACCATCTGGTTCCGCCCAGATGCATGGCAATATAGGCAATCTCCGCTTCCGGAAAAGGAAGGTTAAGCTCTTTTTCAATCCATCTGACGATCTGCCGGGAAACCGCGTATTCCTCCATCCCGTGAAAATGCTGCAATTCATCCGAAAAGCTGCATACCCCGTTCCCTTCCCGGATACGCCTGCAGGCGATGGCAATATGGGTAACCAGATTGCTGAAAGCGATATCGGACAATACCAGATTGAACTTCTGCGTCTGCTCCAGAATAATCCCCTGGATCACGGTCATTTCTTGCGGGGAAACGATGGATGCAAATCCGTTCTCCCGGCTGCCGGGCCCGTTTCCTGAACGGTTCACAATAAATTCGGACATGCAAAAACGAAGCCGCACCTCACTGCCTTCCAGACGTATGCCATGATTTGGACGCGAATCGATGCTTACCCCATAGGCTTGCAGCGTTTTTTTAACCTCCCGAAAATCGTTTTGCACTGTAGACCTGCTGACATACAATTCATCCGCCAAATCTTCAAGCCTTAAATAACCGCCTGCCAGCAGCAGCCGTCTGATCAAATAAAGCTGGCGGTATTCCGGCAAGCCCGGATCAGCAGGCTCATGATTCGAAAACAGCTGCTGCAGCAGCTCCCTGAACGCACGATCATCATGAATTTTCAATTCGTAACCTCTGGACCTTACAGGCTCAATCGTTGCTCCCCGTCCGGCCAGAAATTCGTCCAGTTCCCTGATATCATTGCGGACGGTCCGTGAAGTGACCTGTATCAGTTTGGCCAAATGCTCACCCTTTACGGGAGCATCCGCAGCAAGCAAATGCTGCAGAATCGAAATCATGCGGGCATTCATGTTAACCACCTTCTGTATCCTTGGATTTTGGTTGTATTACTTTATTTTAGAAAATCAGTTAGATTCCCACCCCTGTCCATTGGATAAATGAAGTTTACATCGCACTTATCATCATTGCAATGTTTATGAAAATTAATAAATTTAATTTAGTTTATTTTAGTTAATTTCGTAAAATAACAACTAAACATCTTATTGACAGCGCTTTATATCGATGATACGATGGCGTCGTAAATGCAAAACAAGTACGTAGTTTAGTTTAAAAAACTAAACTCTACTCCCTTATGTTTAGTCATCTCACTTTATTCATCCAAGAGGAGACATGATTTATGAAAAAATTGAAATTAGGTTATGCTCCGACACGCCGCTTTACGTTCAGCGCCGAAGATGCTTTCAAGTACAAGGTTGCCATCCGCCAGCAGATTGAAAGCTTCGGCATGGACATCGACATCGTCGATCTGGAAGGCCTCAATCAGGAAGGGCTGCTCTATGACGATCACATCAATGCAGATTTGATTGTTAAACGCTTTAAAGATGAAGAAGTGGACGCTGTCTTTTTCCCGCACTGCAACTTCGGTACGGAGGATACCGTGGCCCGTGTAGGCAAGGCGCTCGGCAAACCCGTGCTGCTGTGGGGACCGCGCGATGAAGCTCCGCTTGAAGACGGCATGCGCCTGCGCGACACGCAGTGCGGACTGTTCGCGACAGGCAAGGTGCTGCGCCGGTTCAATGTTCCTTTTACTTATGTCACGAACAGCCGGGTTGAGGACCCGGTGTTTGAAAGAGGTTTTACCAATTTTGTCGCAGCGGCCAACGTTGTGCGCCAATTTAAAAGCCTGCGCATTCTGCAGATTGGTCCCCGCCCCGCCTCTTTCTGGACGATGATGTGCAACGAAGGCGAGCTGCTCGAAAGATTCGGCATCGAGATTCATCCGATCACCCTTGTGGATATTCAGCTTAGATCCAGGAAGATTGCTTCCGGCAACAGCCCTGAGCTGCTCGAAACAATCGATTACATCAAAGAAAAGCTGGATTACAGCGAAGTTACGGAAGACGATGTGAGAAGAATTGCGGCATTGAAGGTGGCCATGAAGTCTTTTGCCCGCGAAACCGGCAGCACCGCCATCGCCATTCAATGCTGGTCCTCCCTGCAGGACGCCATGTCCATCATGCCTTGTCTTGCCAATGCGATTCTGACCGATGAACAGATCCCTGTTACCTGCGAAACGGACATTCACGGCGCCATTACTTCCATCATGGTGCAGGCTGCGGCCATGAACGAAGCTCCAACCTTTTTCGCAGACATTACGGTGCGCCATCCTGAAAACGAAAACGGCGAGCTCCTCTTTCACTGCGGGAACTTTCCGGTCTCCCTGTCTGTCGAGCAAAAACCGAAGCTGCGCAAGCATTTCCTGTTCGATGATCATTCACCGGGAACGCATGAGGGCCAAATCAAAGGCGGCGGCATGACGATCGCCCGTTTTGACGGCGACCATGGCGAATATTCCATGTTCCTCGGGCGCGCAAAGGGAATCGAAGGCCCATATACCCGCGGCTCCTACGTGTGGGTTGAAGTCAACGACTGGCCGCTTTGGGAAGAGAAGCTTGTGAAAGGCCCTTACGTTCACCATTCCGTAGGCATTCACGCCAACGTCATTCCTGCTCTTTACGAAGCCTGCAGTTATATTCCGGGACTGACACCAGACCCCGTCGATCCGACGGAACAGGAAATCCAGCGCTGGCTGAGAGGCTCTGACCTGACTGGCAAAAAAGCTGCTGAACATGCCATCTAACTTATCCTGCCTGGCAATAGCAGTCAGACAGCCATACAAACTCCAAGGAGGACACTATGGAAATTCAAGCATTGAAAATCAAAGCCGCCCAAATCCGCATGGATCTGCTGACCATCATTCACCGCGCCAAAACGGGACACACCGGCGGGTCGCTCAGCAATACGGATATTTTGACCGCCCTGTACTATGAAGTCATGAATATCGATCCCTCCAACCCCAAGCGGGCCGACCGCGACCGCTTTATCGCAAGCAAGGGCCATTCCGTGGAGTCGCTGTGGTGCGTTCTCGCCGATCTGGGCTTCTTCCCCAAAGAGGAGCTTGAAACGTACAGCCAGTTCGGAACCCGTCTGATCGGGCATCCGAATAACAAGGTTCCCGGTATCGAAATGAATACCGGCGCGCTCGGCCACGGCCTCCCCATTTCCGTAGGCATGGCCCTGGCGGCTAAGCGTGACGGCCAATCCTACCGCGTATTCTGCCTGATGGGTGACGGCGAGCAGGCGGAAGGCTCCAACTGGGAGGCGGCCATGGCCGGAGCCCACTACAAGCTGGATAATCTCGTCGGCATCATCGACCGCAACGGGCTGCAAATCAGCGGTTCAACCGAAGATGTTATGGGGCTGGAGCCGCTGGAGGACAAATGGGCCGCCTTTGGCTGGAACGTCATCTCCGTTGACGGCAATGACATGGAGCAGCTGGTTCGTACGTTCCGCTCTGCACCCGAAGTTGAAGGCAAACCAACACTCATCGTAGCCAACACTGTCAAAGGCAAAGGGGTATCCTTTGCTGAAAATGTGCCGGCCTGGCATCACCATGTTCCCAATGATGAACAACTGGAGCTTGCCCTTGCGGAATTAAGCGCAACTATAGATCAATTAAGTCAAGAAGGGCAGGTGCACAGATCATGAACAAAATTCCGAACCGGCAGGTGATCTGCGAGACATTGCTCGAACTGGCCAAGGACGACCGTGACATCATGGTGCTGGCCAGCGATTCGCGCGGCTCCGCCGCTATGGCCCCTTTTGCCAACACATTGCCCGAGCAGTTCGTCGAGGTGGGAATTGCCGAGCAGAATATCGTGGGCATGTCGGCAGGACTGGCACACAGCGGCAAAAAACCGTTTGTCACTTCACCCGCCTGCTTCCTCAGCATGCGCAGTATTGAGCAAATTAAGGTGGATGTTGCCTACTCCGGTACAAATGTGAAGCTGATCGGCATCAGCGGCGGAGTCAGCTATGGAGCGCTGGGCATGTCCCATCATTCCGTACAGGATATCGCCGTGGCCAGAGCGATTCCGGGGCTGGCCGTTATGCTTCCCGCCGACCGTCATGAGACCAAGAAAATGACTGAAGCGCTGGTGAACTACAATGGAGGCGTGTATGTCCGGATTGGCCGCAACCCGGTGGAAGACGTGTACGAATCGGATGACTATTCGTTCGAAATCGGCAAAGCCGTCACCATGAAGAAAGGCACCGACCTTACCATCATCGCTGCCGGAGAAACGGTCCGGATCGCCCTGGACGCCGCAGAAGCGTTGAGCCGGGAAGGTGTCTCCTGCCGTGTACTCAACATGCATACGATCAAACCGCTGGATGAGGCTGCGATCATAGCCGCCGCCCGTGAAACGGAACATATCATTACTGTCGAGGAGCACAGCATATTCGGCGGTCTGGGCGCAGCCGTCGCTGAGGTTGTCGTGCAGAACCAGCCTGTGCCCATGAAGGTGCTGGGTATCCCGGACGAACCGGCTATTGCGGGCAAAACAGCCGAGGTATTCCAGCATTATGGAATCACCAGCGAGAATATCAAGCAGGTCGCACTCGAGCTGATCAACAAGTAAAGGGCGGGTCGGAATGAAAGACAATGCGAAGTTTATATTGGCCATTGATCAGAGCACATCCGGCACGAAAGCTCTGCTTGTCAATCATGACGGTGCGGTTCTGGCCCGCAGCTCCATAGAGCACCGCCAGTATTATCCGCGCCCCGGCTGGGTCGAGCATGATCCCCTTGAAATCTACGACAATGTCAAAAAAACGGCGCAGGCGGTTCTCAAGCAGGCCGGTGTTGAACCGGCTTCGCTGGCGGCGCTGACGATCACGAACCAGCGCGAAACGGCGCTGATCTGGGACCGTTCCACAGGGCAGCCGATATATAACGCCATCGTATGGCAATGCCAGCGAACAGCCGCAGTATGCTCCCGCTTGAAGGAGGAAGGGCATGAGCCGATGGTCCGGGCGAAGACCGGACTTATGCTCGACCCTTATTTCTCCGCCGCCAAGTTCAGGTGGATTCTGGACCATGCGGAAGGAGCGGCTGATCTGCTTGCCGAAGGAAGATTGCTCGCAGGCACCATGGACAGCTGGCTTGTCTGGAAGCTCACGGGAGGCAAAACACACGCAACCGATTATACGAACGCCAGCCGCACTTCTCTCTTCAACATCCATACACTCTCATGGGACGAGGAGCTTGCCCGCCTGTTCGGCGTACCCGCTTCTCTGCTGCCGCAGGTCAAATCCTCGGATGATATGTATGGATACACAGAGGATACGGACCTGTTCAAAGAGCAGGTGCTTATCTCCGGAATCATCGGTGATTCCCAGGGAGCCCTGTACGGACATCTCTGCTTTGAGACCGGGACAGCAAAAGCTACTTACGGCACGGGCACCTCGGTATTGATGAATGTGGGACAGCAGCCGGTTGACGGCGGCGAAGGGCTTGTTACGGCCATCGCCTGGGGAGCAGGCGGAACGGTGACCTACGCGCTGGAAGCCGTCATCCGCTCAACAGGCGACTCGCTCAAATGGACGCGCGACAATCTGGGGCTGTTCTCCACCTTTGAAGAAATGCAGCAGCTGGTCGATGCGACGCCGGATAATGAAGGTGTTTATCTGGTTCCTGCCTTTGTCGGCATGGGCGCTCCTTATTGGGACCCTTATGCAAGGGCGGCGATTACGGGCATGACCCGCGGGACCGGCAGAGGCCACATTATCCGGGCAGCGTTGGAAAGCATCGTCTATCAGGTACGCGATGCGGTTGATTTCATGCAGGAGCAATCCGGTATCCCGCTCCGGGGCCTGCGCACGGACGGTGGCGCATCTGCCAACTCGTGGCTGATGCAGTTTCAGGCGGACATCCTGGGAGCGCCCGTGACCCGTTCCACCTGTGCGGAACTATCAGCCATGGGTTCGGTCTACCTGGGAGGGCTTGGCACAGGCTTCTGGTCCGATCTATCCCGACTCGCTTCCAATCTCACCATGTATGACTCCTACAGCCCCGCCATGGACCCAGCCCTGAGAGACCGCAATTATGAGGGCTGGCAGCAAGCCGTACGCTCCGTGGTACAGCCAGGCATTCAGCCGCCCCAATTCAGTTCGCCGCTGACCTGATCCCGAATCAGAGCGGCGACGCTTTTCCTTAAATGACCACTCAAATAAGGAGGAACATGCTTGAATATCAGGATGAAGGGGATTCATAAAACCTTTGGAACAAACCGCGTGCTGTCGGGCGTGGACTTTGAGCTCCTTGAAGGAGAAGTCCATGCCCTGATGGGCGAAAACGGGGCCGGCAAATCCACATTGATGAACATTCTTACCGGTCTGCACCGCAAGGATGAAGGAATCATTTTCATTGACGGCAAAGAAGTGAATTTCTCCAGTCCCTCCGCAGCAGAGCAGTATGGCATTGCATTTATTCATCAGGAGCTGAATATTTGGCCGGACTTGAGCGTGCTGGAAAATCTGTTCCTGGGGAAAGAGATTACTACAGGCTGGGGATTTTTGAATAACCGCAATATGAAAGCGATTGCACAAGAGCAGATGCGCATGCTCTCCCTCACCCTTCCGCTCGACCAGCCTGCCGGAGCCTGCTCCGTCGGCCAGCAGCAAATGATTGAAATCGCCAAAGCGCTGATGACTGACGCCAAGGTGATCATTATGGACGAACCGACGGCCGCCCTTACGGAACGGGAAATCCGCAAGCTGTTCGAGGTCATTGCCTCTCTTAAAAAAACTGGCGTCTCCATCGTATATATTTCCCACCGCATGGAGGAGATATTTGAGATCTGCGACCGGATCACCATTATGCGCGACGGGATCACCGTCGATACCCGTGAGGTTTCTCTTACCCATTTTGATGATGTTGTGAAAAAGATGGTGGGCCGCGAGCTGACCGACCGTTTTCCGCAGCGGCACACCATTCCCGGCGAAATTGTGTTCGAGGTCAAGGACGCTTCCAGAAGCGGAGTCTTTCACCGGGCCAGCTTCTCTGTACGGGCCGGTGAAATTCTGGGCATTTCCGGACTGATGGGCTCCGGGCGCACGGAAATGATGCGTGCCATTTACGGCCTTGACCCGCTGGATGAAGGAGAAATACGCCTGAACGGTGCAAAGGTAACCATTAAGCATCCATATGAAGCGGTTAAGCTGGGCATCGGTTTTATTACCGAGGACCGCAAGGATGAAGGACTGGTGCTCGACTTTTCCGTACGTGAAAATATGGTGCTGCCCAGCTTGTTCAGCTTTGAGGACAAAGGTCTCATCAATGAGCGGAAGGAAAAGGACTACGTCGATCTGCTGATTTCGCGGCTGACCGTCAAAACGGAGTCCTCCGAGACACCGGTGCGCAATCTGTCCGGGGGCAATCAGCAAAAGGTGGTTATCGCCAAATGGGTGGGCATCGGCCCGAAGGTGCTGATTCTCGACGAGCCTACCCGGGGAGTGGACGTAGGCGCGAAGCGGGAAATCTATCAGCTCATGAACGAGCTTACCGAGAAGGGCGTTGCCATTATTATGGTTTCCTCGGAACTGCCGGAGGTCATCGGCATGAGCGACCGCATTCTCGTCGTGCATGAAGGACGGATTGCCGGAGAGGTCACCGGCCATGAGGCAACCCAGGAAAAAATTATGACGTATGCCACGGGAGGTCAGTAATATGCAGGTATCTACAGGTGAAGTAAAAGTCGGCAGCCGCCAAAACCGCGTGAGCTCCATGCTGCAAAAGGCGGGGCCCCTTCTCGGTCTGCTTATTTTGATTATCGTTGTATCCGCACTAAATCCCGCATTTTTGGAACCGCTTAATATTTTGAATCTGCTGCGGCAGGTGGCTATCAATGCCTTGATCGCATTTGGCATGACCTTTGTGATTCTTACTGGAGGCATCGATCTGTCAGTGGGCTCCACACTTGCGTTATCCAGTGCGCTGATGGCAAGTTTGCTGGTATCCGGCTTCCATCCCCTGCTGGCCATTGTGGCCGGGTGCGTTATCGGGGCTATACTCGGAGCCGTCAACGGGCTGATGGTCACCAAAGGAAAAATGGCTCCTTTTATCGCCACATTGGCCACGATGACCATTTTCCGCGGACTGACTATGGTCTTTACGGAAGGCAACCCGATCACGGGGCTCAGCGACAGTCTGATGTTCCAGCTGTTCGGACGCGGTTACTTCGTTGGAATTCCCGTGCCAGCCATCACCATGGCGTTCACCTTTGCTCTGCTGTGGGTCGTCCTGCACAAAACCTCCTTCGGGCGCAAAACTTATGCCATCGGCGGAAATGAAAGGGCTTCCATCATATCAGGAATCAAGGTACACCGCGTCAAGATCATGGTGTATTCCCTGGCAGGCCTGCTCGCCGGTCTGGCTGGCGCCATTCTCACCTCAAGACTCGATTCCGCCCAGCCGACTGCCGGGACCTCTTATGAGCTTGATGCCATTGCGGCCGTTGTGCTTGGCGGCACCAGCCTTTCCGGAGGACGGGGCCGGATTGTCGGCACCCTGATCGGAGCGCTCATTATCGGCGCGCTGAACAACGGCCTGAACCTGCTTGGCGTTTCTTCATTCTATCAGCTCGTCGTCAAAGGCATCGTGATTGTGATCGCCGTGCTGATGGACCGCAAAAAAGCCGCTTAAGGGGGATAACATGAGAAAATACAGTATTTTTCTGCTGCTCACGCTAAGTCTGTTCCTGCTGGCCGGATGCTCGCTTGAGCCCCCTTCTTGGGCAAAAGCCAAGGCTGCTGGTGATCTCAGCAATGTCAAGATCGGCTTATCCATGTCCACGCTGAATAACCCGTTTTTCGTTTACCTCAAAGATATGGTGGTGAAGGAAGCCGACAGACAGGGCTTTGAGGTTATCGTGGTGGACGCGCAAAATGATCCGGCCAAGCAAAACAATGACGTAGAAGATTTGATTCAGCAAGGGGTCAATGCTCTGCTCATCAATCCTACAGATTCATCGGCCATCTCGGCGGCTGTACAAACCGCCAACGGGGTCGGCATCCCTGTCATAACCATCGATCGGGCCGCGGATAAAGGCGAGGTTGCCTCCCTCATCGCTTCAGACAATGTCGGCGGCGGTAAAATGGCCGCAGAATACATTGTGGATCAGCTTGGCGAAGGCGCGGTCGTTGCGGAGCTCGAAGGCATTCCGGGCACGTCCGCCGCGCGGGAACGCGGCCAGGGCTTCCACTCCGTTGCGGATACAAAATTGAAGGTCGTTGCCAAGCAGGCGGCGGATTTCGACCGGACGAAGGGCCTGAACGTCATGGAAAATATGCTGCAGGGCAATCCGGATATTCAAGCCGTTTTTGCCCAAAACGATGAAATGGCCCTGGGCGCTGTAGAAGCGATCGCGGCTACGGGCAGAGATATCCTGGTGGTCGGCTTTGACGGCAGCGCGGACGCGCTGCAGGCCGTCAAGGACGGCAAGCTGTCCGCCACAGTCGCACAGCAATTTGACCTGATCGGCCAAAAGGCGGTGCAAACGGCCGCCGAGATTCTGCAGGGCAAGCAGGTTGAAAGCAGCATTCCGGTGCCCATCAAGCTGGTTACGAAGGATGACAGTAAGTAGCGGGGAAGGATTAGTGCGGGAATAACTGCACATGCAGCAAACCTTGATTATTAACTTCAAGTCTGAGTCCGGTGAAAGTTAATGATTAATTTCCGATCTTCAGTGAGAGCATAGTCAGGCAAAAAAAGAGACCTGTCCGGATTTTGTCGCCAAAATTCAAACAGGTCTCTCTTGCATTATGTGAATGTTCCCACCACCTGAAGAGGCGGGGGCTTCTTGTTTCAACGATCGCTGCCTTTCTGCAGGAAAGGTCTGACTGGATCTCCACAAGCGTTCGCTGCGGCACGCATCCCGTTCGGGGCAAACCCTCCCTACGGTATTCGGTCTATCATGCTACGATGCCCAAAGCCCGCTGCAAAATGACCTGGGCCGAACGATGTCCCTGTCCTGCACCAGTCCGCATGCTTTGCATTCATGAAGCCGGATCGCCAACGTTTTTGGCACTTCCGCACCGCAGATACAGGTTTGCGATGTGCCGTGGGCGGGCACTTGTACGAGTCGCTTCCCCTGTCTTGCTGCTTTATACGACAGATACGTGATGAACCTTCGCCATCCGGCATCCGAGATGCTTTTAGACAGTCGGCGGTTACGGATCATGTTCTTCACTTTCAGCTGCTCCACCGCCTTGCTTACCGCACCAGGCTGAGGGTATGTAAAGGAGAGATATCGGTCGGCTGACTTATAGTGAGGAAAACCCGCATCGCCGCGAAAGAACCGCTGATAGGCATCATCCAAACGCCGCAGGCAATCTTGCAGCACTTGCGAATGAACTTCTTTATACTCGGGAAATTCCTTCTTGAAGGCGGGCAATTCATTCTGCTGCATGGCGTAGGTGACGGTTTTGCCCTCTTGGTTGTAGACGGTGTCCCGTTGCTCCTTCGCCCGATTGTACAGCTTCCGGCACAAGATCAACGTTCGAATCATGCGTTCTTCCTGTTCGGGGGTCGGGTAGAGGCGAAATTGATACGTGATTTGCACGAAGAGTCACCGCCTTAACGAGAACATATATTCCTATCATACCACACAATCATTCGACCAGGAAAGCGCGCCTCATACCATAGACCAGTGCATCTAGGCTTCGCCTAACCGAGATTCATCCCCTCCTCAAAGTTTTGTGGGCGCTGCTTCCCGAGTAAACTTCGAACAAAACTTACTTCGGAAGCGTACGCTTAGAGGAAGGGGACTTCTCACGGAAACATGTTAAAATCAGGCTGCTATTCGCACCTTCATTCCAGATACAAACGCTCCTCATCGGCTATGCTCTGGATATCCTCCGAGCTGATGCTCATATAGACGTAGCCTTCCTCCTGCTGCTTCTTCAAGGCCTCTTCCTTCATAAAGCGGGGACTGCCCTCGCCGGCATCTTCGTCATACACCAGCAGGATGCCGTCGGTCTTGCGCAACAGCAGCGCATCCCTGGCCTTGAACTGCCATACGCCCTGATACGGCTGCTTGCTGACCAGCCCGAAGTAATCGATACCCCGCAGAATGTGCTGAAAATATTCTTTGCGGTCATCCTTCCACTTTTCATCCATATTCGCGTGTGCCGCCAAAATCGAGCATTTGAGATCAGGGTACTGCTCCTTCAATGTAATGACCGCTTCACACGCCCACAAATCCACGCCGTACTGTCCTGGTGTAATCACCCATTCCAGCCCTTCCTCGGCCAGTGGAATCAGCTTGGAGGTCAGCGCTTTTTGGATATAGGCGATGCCTTCATGCTTCTGGCTGTAGATGTTCAGCTCGTGCGCCCTGTATCCTGATACCAGCAGGTTTTTAATCATATCGCTTCTCACCCGCCTTCATATTTATATCATGAGAATTTCCCGGATTTCTTTCTCAGACATTGAAGACAGCTCCTCCTGGCCGGGACGGATCACTTCTTCGATCAGATTTTTCTTTCTCTGCTGCAGCTCGTACATTTTATCCTCCACCGTGCCCTGCGTGACCAGGCGGATCACCTGTACGATGTTCTTCTGTCCCATCCGGTGGGCGCGGTCGGCAGCCTGCTGCTCTACAGCCGGATTCCACCACAGGTCATACAAAATAACCGTATCCGCGCCCGTCAGATTCAGTCCGGTGCCCCCCGCCTTCAGCGAGATCAGAAACATATCGCGTTCGCCCGCGTTAAACCTGTTGCACAGCTCGACACGCTCAGCGGCTGGTGTCTGGCCGTCCAAATAAAAATGGGACACCCCCTGATAGCCAAGCTCTCTGCCGATCAGTCCGAGCATTTGGGTGAACTGGGAGAAGATCAGCGCCCGTTTGCCCGCACTGCGGCATTCCTCGATGATGTCCAGCAGCTGCTCAAACTTGGCAGAGCTGCCCCGGTAATCCTCTACGAACAGCGCCGGGTGGCAGCAAATTTGGCGCAGCCGCGTAAGACCGGCAAGGATCTTGATACGGCTCTTCTGGAAGCCCTCTTCATTCAAATGCTTGAGCGTCTCCTGCTGCAGTCTCGCCAGATAGGCCGTGTACAGCTTCTTCTGATCCGGCAGCAGGCTGGAAGTTTGCATCGTCTCAATCTTCTCGGGCAGCTCCGTTAATACATCGGTCTTCAGGCGGCGCAGCAGAAATGGCCGCACCCGCTTCGCTATCTGTTCGCGAGTGAGATCGTTGAAATCCTTGCGGCTTTGGAAAAGCTCGGGGAACACAACGTTATAAATCGACCACAGCTCTTCCAGATGGTTCTCCACCGGTGTGCCTGTCAGGGCAAAACGGTGGCGTGCCTGTACCGCCTTCACCGCGTGCGCTGTCTGGGTGGAATGATTTTTGAACGATTGCGCTTCATCCAGGATAAGCGAATGGAACGGCTGTTCCGCATACAGGTCCACATCCATACGCAGCAGCGGATACGAAGTAATGATCACATCCGCCCGATAGGCGTCGCGCACCAGGCTGCTGCGGGCCGTGCGGCTGCCGTCGGCGATCACGGGCCGGATATCCGGCGCGAACTTCCGCAGCTCGCTCGCCCAGTTGTAGATGAGGGAAGCTGGCGCTACAATCAGAGCCGGAAGCTTCTGCTCCCTGATTTCCGGCAGGACCGAAACGATATACGTGATACTCTGCAATGTCTTGCCAAGCCCCATATCGTCGGCCAGTACCCCGCCAAAGCTATAGTGGGCAAGTGTCTTCAGCCAGCGGTAACCGACACGCTGGTAGTCCCGCAGTACCCCGGCGAGGCTGTCCGGCACGGGAAACTCCAGCTTGTCAGGATTGCGGATATCCTCCAGCAGACGCCGCAGCGTGCTGCCAAGTTGAAGTTGGACTGTGTTGTCGTTCTGTTCCATAAGATGCAGCCCGCGCAGGAGCGGGACACGGATATCGTTTTCCTCCAGATCGCTCCTCCGGATTCCCACTTCATTCATGAAGCGGACAATCTCCTGCAGTTCCTCGCCCTCCAGCGGCAGCAGCGCTCCGTTCGGCAAACGGTAATACCGCCGCTTCTCCTCCAAGACCTGCAGAACAGCGCGGATCTCCGATTCAGGAATACCGTCCATATGGAATTTGAATTCCAGCCAGTTCGTCCGCTCGTCCACATCGACGCGAATTTTAGGTGCCACGGGCTTGGGAGCGATCCTGACTTTGACGGCGGTCGTCGCATAAACCTGCACCAGCCGTTCCAGCTGCGGCACGGCATGGTGCAGGAAATCAAATTCCGCATCCTCATCCTCCATGACATAACCGCTGTCCGTCGTCGCAAAAGAGCTGCTGTCCAGCAGCTCCAGAATGCGGCGCTCCTGCGCCGTGTCCCGCATCAGGATGCGCCCCGGGTTCAGCCTGCGGCTGTCCGTTTCCAGCGGATTGATAACGACTTCGCCATAACAGAATTCAAGTCCAGCCAGCAGCTTGCCCCGGACACGGTCCAGGTACAGCTTGGCTTTTAACGGCTCCTGCACCACCTGCTCCGTTACAGCTTCGGCAATATGGACGGTGCCAAGCTTCATGAGACCGGGAACGACTTTATCCATGAAGGCCTCCATCTGCTCGGGCGCGATTCTGAGGCGGTGCTTGCCACGGGTTTCCAGCATCCGCTTCAGCTCTGCCAGCCTCCCTGCTTGCTCGGGCTTCATCCGCATGAGCTTGCCCTCGCAAACAGCGAGCCCGTAATCCTCCATGACCAGCAGGTCGTTCAGGCCATCTACGTTCATCAAATAACCCTCTCCGTCCGACTGGTCGAAATCAAATTGAAGCGGCAGCGGATCATGGGAAATCTCAACCCCTTGATACATCGTTCCGTCATGCTCGAATTGCACGTCAGGGATGCGCGACAGTGCTTGCTGTATGGCCGGCCAGACAGATGGCGGCACAAGCAGCATGCGGTCGCCGCTGACGCTTTTGGCGCTTCCGGTGTAAGTGCCCGATGTCTCGCGGTACATCTGTTCATGTTGATAAATGTCCAGCAGCTGCCGGATGACGGCATCATATTCGTCCGGAAAGCTGTGCCGTTCCGGATCGTACGTAAAGTGTTTGGAGAACACATAGCTTTGGCGCCGACCGACGGCGTGCAGAAACTCCCTGATTCTCTGTACGACATATGTCCGTTTCGGGCCGACCTTCATTTCGATGCCGAACATGTACTTGCGGTAGGCGTAAGGAAACGGTCTGCAGATAAACTCCGCCTGCAGCGGCTCCCGCGTTTCGAACAGTGGACGCATGCCCGGCGGGGGCTGCGGCTTGTCCGAGAACAGATTCAGGACGCTGTTTGTAAGCCGCTTATCCACCGAAGGGCTGTTGTCCCTCGCTTCACGACTCGTGTAACGCTCTGTCATCCGGCCTGGCTGATCCTGCTGGTTCTCCGGGAATAACGCGGACTCGTAGGAGCGGACCGGCGGGCGGCCGTCATGCTCATGGTCATGAATTTCCAGCAGCACAGCGGCAATATGTTTGCAATATTGGTCATATGACTCAAAGGAGGGACAAGTACACTGCGCGTGCACATCGCCATCCTCCACATTCACGGTTACCTGGTATAAGCTTGTGCCACGCACATCAGCTTCATAGAAGTGTCTGTCAGGATGATTTGCTGTAAAACGCACCCTGCCTGCACTTTGATAAGCCTCTCCCCGTTCGTAGGAGAAACGGCCACACAGCTCCTTGATGACCCGTTTGGTCAACTGAAAACTCATATTTAATGAATCCTTTCGGGAAAAAACCTGTTTTGTCTATTTTAGCATAAGTGGCGGCAAGAGATGTGCAGGGGTACTTTGGTATGCGCCTGACCGGTATCCATGACGGATGGTAAGATATCGTCCGGGCGAGTAGCATTCGAAGATGGTGAAGATATACCCGGCAGACCACTTGAAGAGGTTGGCGGAACCGATCCTTGAGGGAACCGAAACTAAGGGGGCTTGCCGTGAGCTTAACGGACTGGAGCGCCCCTATTTGCTGCTCTTCGCCCCAAAACGCCACTATTGCGGACCGTATAGCCTTTATTCGCCCCGAATTGCTGCCGTAGAGTAATATTTTGATCAAATAGATGCATCTCAGTCCGCAATATTAGGCAATCCCCCGTATTTTTAACGAATAGGGACTTTCCAGTCCGGTTTCAATCATCCTTGTTACAGATGAAGCTGATAGGTGCGAATACGCTGCGAACCACTGGCCTTATCAAGCAGTTTCTTTTCCACTAACCCCTGCAAAATCCGCCTGGCGTGCCGGTTGGTTACTTTCAAATGCGCAGTCAACTCTCCAGGAGTGAATGGCCGAAGCTGACGTCTGGCATATCGAAGAGTTTCCGCCTCCAGCCATGTTAAAGTGGAAGGTACATCCGTCGCGACAAACCTGCCAATAAAAGCGAGCACCAGTTGCTGGCACTGCTTTGTTTCTTCCACAATCGAAGGATAGGCAATCGGAAGAAAAGTCCAGCCATCCAATGCAAGCAGACAATGCCGACGGCATAAATCCTTAAACCTCCTGACATCAAGGTCCCTGGCATGTGGCCCGTATCCCTGGATTTCAATTCCTCCTTTGGCATCCCCGGGCATATACGCCAAGTCCAAATACCGGTACCCGTTACTAAAATCTCTGACCTCCCATTCCGGGAATAAATGGTTCAGGCTTCCTATTGCAGGGAACCAGACTTTCCGCAGAAACTCCACTGTTCCATGCCCTAAACCTTGGCTAAGCCGCTCCTTCCTTCTGGGGTTAACCTCCATTTCAAGCTGGCTACTTAACCAGGCCTCATAGTATTGCTCGAATCGTGCCACTCCCCGCTCCTCCTTTTCGAATCTTTACAAACAAAAAAACGCTTCCTCACAGCATTTCCTCGAACCTCAGCCCGGGATATGCTGTACGAAAGCGGCATGTTCTTCATGACCTTCACAGCTGATTATAACGGAAAACATCGTGACCAACAATGAAAGAGCAGTATAAAACCGCCTTCTTGGACTGGATTAGTCAGTTTTATTATGGGGATTAATCTCTCTGCTGTGGTAAAATCGTTGTATAAGAGGTTGCTGCAGGATACCTCCACAGACACATTGAAGGAGTGGATCACAAATATGAGCCGGTTTAGTGATCAATACATACGGAACGAGACTGAACAGCAGAGGGTTGCGAAAATCGATGAACTGGCCGCCTCGTTTGCTGAGAGAGCTGCCCAGCATGACCGTGATGGTTCTTTCCCGTTTGAAAATTTTGCCGACTTGCGGAATGCCGGATATTTGAAGCTTACCTTGCCGAAGGCTTTTGGAGGGGATGAGATCTCGCTCTATGAGATGGTTCAGGCACAGGAAAGATTGGCCTACGGAGACGGCTCCACAGCGCTTGGCGTCGGTTGGCATCTTGGGCAGATGCTGTACTTGAGAACGTCAGGCAAATGGCCGAAAGCGCTGTTCGCCGACTTCTGCCGTGCTGTCGTAGAAGAGGGCGCCATGCTGAACGTATTTGCCAGCGAGGCTTCATCCGGCAGTCCGAGCCGGGGCGGCAGACCGGAGACGACCGCCGTCCGCACCGATGGCGGCTGGCTGATCACCGGCCGCAAAACGTTCAGTACGCTCTCCCCTGTTCTTGACCGGTTTGTCGTGACCGCCTACCTCCCGGAAGAGGATACCGTAAGCGAGTTTCTGGTGTATGTCAGCGACCGGGTAAAAATTGAAGAAACGTGGGATACGCTCGGCATGCGCGGCACCGGCAGCCATGATGTCGTGCTCGACCAGGCCTTTGCGGCTGACAATGCCCGCATTCCCGGCAAAGGAATGGACGAAGGCTCCGGCTGGCTCCTGCATATCCCAGCATGCTATATGGGCATTGCTTTGGCGGCAAGGGATTTCGCGGTAGATTTTGCTGCAAATTACAAGCCCAACTCCATTCAGGGATCGATTGCCGGTCTTCCACTCGTGCAGCAGTCCATCGGGCAAATGGAAGCCGAACTGCGGACAGCACGTTGTCTCCTTTATGCAACGGCAGACCGCTGGGACCGCCATGAAGCGCTGCGCCCCGAAATGCGTCCCGAACTGGGCCTAGCTAAATACACCGTAACCCACAACGCCTTGAAGGTCGTTGATCTGGCGATGCGGATTGTAGGGGGCACCAGCTTGTCCAAAAAGCTGCCGCTGGAGCGCTATTACCGCGATGTGCGGGCAGGATTGCATAACCCGCCGATGGACAATACGGTGCTGCAGATGCTGGCAGCCGATGCTCTGAAGGAAAGAGAATAAGGCTAAGCAGATGAGCCGCCAGCCCTATAATGTGAATAGACCGCTCTCTCCTGAGTTGGAGTCAGCGGTCTATTTTTCTGCTTATATTATTTTGAAGCAAAATGCAATAGTAGAGTATATAAATGTAATTTTCATAAACGGGAAATAATGTTATCCTTTAATCATGGACATTTTTAGATAAAAAGTAAAAACCAACATAAGTTAGGGCCTGCTTATTTATATAGCAACAGAACAAAGCATGTGAAAGGAAGCCCATCACCATCGAAATATGGTTGGATGGTTACAAAGAATAGCTTATGAAACAAAAGATTACAAAACTGATCATTGGTGTGATTACATCCGTGATTGTTGCAGTGATTTACCGTCTGTTTAGAGACACATTAAATAAAGTAAATTGGTTTGAATATCTTTATTTTGTTTTGATTGCTGTGGGAGTTTTCTTCTTGCTTTCTCTTTTGGATCGCAAAGGAAAACGTTAGATTAGAGTAAATTGACGTACACGTTAAGGCTTTTTTGGCGTTAGCCTCCATTATTATACAGCATACTTAAGGTAACAAATATGCCCTAACGGGAACTAAATGGCCGGCATAATGCCGACTCATAATTCAAAATCGTGTATTACCGCTCCTGCCACTTCCCTACCAGCAGTAAAAGCAGCTTCAAGCCTGTATCCATCCCATCTTCGTCCACCGTAAAACGGGGATTATGATGCGGAAAATGGCTTTCTTTCGCTACGTTCCGCGAGCCGATGTAGATAAACGCGCCCGGCGCTTTTTGCAGATATGCCGAGAAATCCTCCGCCCCCATCGTTGGCAGCATCTCTTCGTTTACCTCGGGGCCAAAATGCTCCGCGGCAGCCGAACGCGCCAGCTCCACCAATTGCGGATCATTGTACAGCGGACGGTAGCCGAAACGGTAATCAAGCTCACAGGTGGCACCGTGCGCGGCGGCCACGCCGTCAATAATACGGCGCATCAGCCCCGGCATCTTCTCCCGCTCCGCCTGATCGAACGAACGGTAGGTGCCGCCCATTTTAACCTGCTCCGGAAAAGAATTGTAGCCTTCGCCGCCATGGATATGCGTAATCGACAGGACGGCATTTTTCAGCGGATCGGTATGTCTCGCAACCACATGCTGGAGATGGCTGATCAGCTGTCCCGCGACAGCAATCGCGTCCACGACCTGGTGGGGATATGCCGCGTGGCCGCCGGAACCGTTTACTGTGATAACAAAGCCATCGTGGCCTGCCATCACAGGCCCGGACAGCAGACCGATCTTGCCGGTATCCAGCCAGGAAATCAGGTGCAGGCCGTAGATGGCGTCGACCCCTTCCATGACTCCGGCATCCACAAGCTCCTGTGCCCCGCCGGGAATCTGTTCCTCGGCATGCTGGAAAATAAACCGCACCTCGCCCTGCAGCTCTTCCCGGTGCTGTGACAGAATATATGCCGCGCCAAGCAGCATGGCCGCATGGCTGTCATGGCCGCAGGCATGCATGACCCCTTCTACCGTGGAGGCATATTCAAATGTATTCTCCTCATGGATCGGCAGCGCATCGATATCGGCCCGCAGCGCCAGCGTGCGTCCCGGACGGATCAAAGGTCTGGTCAATATATCTGAAAATCCGCACAGGCACGGTTGTATTTCCCGGTAAGGATACGAACAGGCTGATCGACACCTCGCCAAAGGATTCCACAATGGAGAATACCGTGCCCGCGATAATGCCCGGCTTGATCAGCGGAAGTGTCACACGCCAGAACGTTTTCAGCCTTCCGGCCCCCAGGCTCATCGAAGGGGCTCTGAGAACGAATCATTCGCTGTTGACCCCAAATTTCAATGGCGCATTATCTCAACTTTCGCAACATGAAATCGGCAAACAAGCCTGATATAACTGGGCGAACCGGCAATCTATTGCTGGAGTTGACTTTTAAGTTCTTGTTTGGCAGCTGAACCGTTTGTCAATTGACCTGTTATTTAATTGGAACTATACTGTGTAGAAAAGAGGGTGAGTAGTTGAAACAAATTAGCAGTCGTTTTTCGATGGCAGTCCATATTCTCTCGATGATCACGTTGGATCCGCTATATAGTACAGGCGATCGAATAGCACGAAGCATCAATAGTAACCCTGTTGTAATTAGACGAATCATGGCCCAGCTCAAAAAAGCAGGGTATATTGAAACAAAATCTGGAGTTGCGGGGGCCTCCCTTCAAGTATCTCCCGAAAGATTAACCCTACTGGATATCTTCCGGGCGGTCGAATCTGTGGAAGGAAATCAGCTTTTCAATTTTCATAAGGACCCTGACCCCAATTGCTCTGTAGGAATGAACATTGAATCGGTTCTTGTACCACAATTCTCTCATGCGCAGATGGCAATGGAGCGTGAACTGGCTTCTGTTACCTTGGCTCAGATTGTTGAGCAATTACGGACAAAATCGAATGTAAAATAAAGCTGCTCCCTATATGCCGTGGAGCAGCTTTATTTTACATTTTTTAAATTTACGCCAGTCAAACAGCAGCCTGTGCAGGCTCAACATATTCAATAAAACTGCCATCAGGATGTTGTACAAAAATGCTTGGGCCAATAGGACCATGCTGATCCCTAATGATAAGGGTATTTTGCTTTTTTAATTCGTCCTTCAATTCGTTCATGGAATCAACGTACACTACGGCACGGAGTGATCTAGCAGGCTCCAAGGCCTCCGGACTTCCAGATACAATGACGTAAGGATATACTGTGGCTAAAGACAAGCCAGCTTCGGGAATATCCCATCTTCGATCCATAGGCTGATTAGCAAGAGATTCATAATAAGTAACGGTCGAATCCAGTTGTTCGGTAAAAACCGGGATAAAATGATCTGTGATTTTCATGTTACCTCCAAAATTTTTTTTTTTTAAATATAACCATAATGGTTATAACTATTTAAGTTATATAAAAATATCTCGATCTTGTCAATTTTTTTTAGTGAAGATTCTTCATTCTTTTGTTTCATCAGACGTTGACGATTCGATGTTCAAGGTGCATACGATTTGTCCTTCACATCTGCGCGTGGCATGGTGATTTTCCTCATCCGAGCTTGTCTGTTGGAATTCCAGGCCACTTGAGCAACAGATCTTACTCAGTCCTGCGGCTGCCAGGTGAATGTAACGGCCGCGTGTGAGGGCAGCGTGTAGGCAAAGGATTTTGTGCCCTGCCTTACGGTAATTTCCCGGCTGTCCGCCGATACGTTGACGGCAATCAGCACTACCGTATCTTTTGAGCAATAGACGTTAAAAATGAGCTTATGTACCTGGTCTCGATTTTCCTTCATCTCACTGTATTGTCTGTATAAGTTGGCTGATTCATTTCATAATCAAAAAAATCCGCCACAAAAGCCGGGTTAGGCCTTTCGCAGCGGACGTAATTTATGGACACTATAAATTAAAATGCCGGAATTGCAATATCGGCGTAATTATCCTCGAAAAACTTCTTCACTTCCGGACCGCTCATACGTTCCGCCAGCTTGCGGATGGCGTCGGAATCCTTGTTATCTTCACGCGCTACCAGCGTGATTGCAAACTTGGAGTCCACATCCTCTTTGATCAGCGCATCCTTTTTTGGCGTCAGGCCAAGCGGAGCGGCATAAGCGGGGGTCATGGCCACCAGATCGACATCATCCAGCGTACGGGCCAGCATCAGCAGATCGACTTCCTTGAACTTGAAGTGCTGTGGATTTTCCACGATATCCGCCTGGGTGGCGTTGATGCCTGCGCCGTCCTTCAGTTTAATCAGGCCGTTCTTCTCAAACATGACCAGCGAACGACCGATATTGGACGGATCATTCGCCATGGCGAGGGTCGCGCCTTCCGGCAGGTCCTCAATCTTCTTGAAGCGCTTGGAATACCCGCCGTAAATCGCGTGGTAAATCGGCTGTATACCTACCAGCTGTGAATCGTTTGCCTCATTATATTGTTCCATGTAAGGGACGTGCTGGAAGAAGTTAGCGTCCACTTCACCGCCGGCCAGAGCCGTATTCGGCTGCACGTTGTCGGACAGCACCACAATCTCCAGGTTAATGCCGTCCTCTTTGAGCAGCGGCTTCACCAGTTCAAGCACATCGGTCATCGGCGGAATCAGCGTCGCTACCTTCAGCGTCGTTTCCTCCTTGGCTCCCGCAGCCTGATCGGCCTTCCCTCCTGCAGTCCCGGATTGGCCGGACTGCTGCCCGCAGCCTGCTACAATCAGCATCATGACCGCAAGCAGCATCAGCAGCATTTTATTTTTCATATTTCGCATGAAATAACCCCCATCTGTTTATCTTTTTCCAGTTCAGGCACAAGTCTCCCGGTTACCGTTTATCCAATAGCCTGGACAGCGCGCTGCCGGCAAATTGGATGGACTGCACCAAAATAATCATAATGATGATGGTAAATACCATAATTTCTGTCTCAAAGCGCTGATACCCGTACCGGATGGCAAAGTCTCCCACGCCTCCGCCACCGACAACCCCCATAACTGTGGAATAGGAGATGAAGCTGATCGTCGCCGTGGTCAGTCCCAGGACGAGCCCGGAGCGCGCCTCCACATACAGGAATTTCACGATCATCTGAATCGTCGACGCACCCATGGAAGAGGCAGCTTCCATCACGCCGCGCGGAACGTCCAGCAGAGATTGCTCCACCAGTCTCGCGTAGTAGGCAATTGCCACCACAGCCAGAGGCACGGCCGCAGCCAGTGTGCCCAGCGCAGTTCCGACGATCAGACGTGTAAATGGAATCAAAAACACAACCAGCAGCAGAAACGGAAATGAGCGGACAATATTTACAAAGGTGTCCAGGACCGTGAACAGCAGGCGATTCGCATAGGGCTGTCCCTTTCTGCACAAAAACAAAACGGTCCCCAGCGGAAGACCTACGAGCAGTGCGGCCAGTATTGAAATGCCGACCATGACGAAGGTTTCGCCGATGGCCTGCCAGATTTCGGACTGATACTTCACGACATCCGCCATCATCTGCTCAAGCATTGCCTATTGCCTCCAGTTCATCCGCTGCTACCGTCCGCACAATTTGTCCCTGCTCCATGACAGACACCCGGCTGCATATCTTCTTCACGACGCTCATATCATGGGTCACGATGAGGATGGTCACACCGTAGGAACGGTTTATATGATGCAGTACCTCCAAAATATCCGCGGTCGTCTGCGGATCCAGCGCTGAAGTCGGCTCGTCACAGAGCAGCACCTTCGGACCGTTGGCCAAAGCTCTTGCAATTGCAACCCGCTGCTTCTGTCCGCCGCTCAGCCGGGAGGGATACTGCTGCGCCTTATCCTCCAGTCCTACAAATCTCAGACATTCCTCGATGCGTGCGAGCCGCTCCGGCTTTGGCACCCCGGCAAGCTCCATCGCCATAGAAATGTTCCGGCTGACAGTGCGGTTCAGCACAAGATTATACTGCTGAAAGATCATGCTGATCGAGCGCCGGGACTCCCGCAGCTGCCGGGCGGACAGAGCCGTCATCTCCTGCTCCCCGACAAAGACCTTGCCCTGATCCGGACGTTCCAGAAGATTGACCATCCGCAGCAACGTGGATTTACCCGCCCCGCTGACGCCGATGATGCCGTGAATCGTTCCCTTCGGAATATGAAGAGAAACGTCCCGCACCCCTTCCAGCTGACCTTCTGGCATGCGGTAAGTTTTGCTGACATGCTCCAGTGAGATGATAAGCCTCTCCTCCTTCCGTCAAGCTGGCACACTGTATTACTTATTTATAATACTGTTATATCGTCCGTACACCTCTAAATTATAGGACATGATATAATCTGTGTCACTATTTTAAATATATTAGTACAAAAAAAGACGAAGCACAGAATGCTGTGCCCGTCTTGAGCTCATCGTCTGCAAAGTGTCATCTGCCGGATACAGCGGTGGATTCAGCCCCTTTTCACCACGTCAAAATTGTCTTCGATCAGCAGCCAGTTTTGCGGAAAGCTCAGGCCCAGCTTCCAATAGCTCATCCCCCGCAGACCCAACTCTTTGACCAAATCGAATTTGGCCTGAATCGAACGGGCATCTTCAAACCACACCTCATGCTCCCGGCCCTCCCCGTTCGTATAGCGGAAAAACGGAGCCTGCGCTCTTTCGCTGTATTGAATCGCCACGTTATTGTCGGCAGCGATCCCGATCGCCTGCTGCGGGCTGACCGCCCTCGCCACAGTTCCTTGCACAAACGGCAGGGTCCAATCGTACCCATACAAATTTTGCCCCATCATGATTTTGGAGGCAGGCATCTCCGTCAGCGCATATTCGATGACTCTTCTTACCGGACCGATTGGGGACACGGCCTGGGCCGGACCACCGCTGTACCCCCACTCATAGGTCATGATCACGACAAAATCGGCAATTTCCCCATGTGCCCGGTAGTCGTGAGCTTCATACCACCGCCCCGCCTGTGTGGCGCTGGTTTTGGGGGCAAGCGCGGTGGACATCAGCCAGCCCTGCTGTTGAAAGCGCGTTTTGGCTTTGCGCAAGAAGTTATTGTATGCCTCCCGGTCGGCCGGCCGCAAAAATTCGAAATCGAAATGGATATCCCGAAATCCGTATTGGCTGGCGGCAGCCACGATATTGTCCAAAAACCGGTTCTGAACGGGAATATCGTTCAGCAAAATACGTCCAAGCTCACTGCTGAACTGGTCGTTCTCCTGATTCGTAATGACCATCATCAGCACAACCCGGTTGGCGCGGGCGATCTGCGGAAAATCGTTCAGCTGCGGCTCCTTTAACGTTCCGTCCCTGAGCGCTTGAAAGCTGAATGGTGCCAAATACGTCAAATGTGGTGCGGCTGCCCGCGCTCCTTCCACCAGCCCCGGAGCAACCGCTTCCCCCCTTGGCTCCACGTAAGCGTTGAATTCGGCGCTCACCCTGGAACGGGGCGGGATGTACAGCCGAAACCCGGCAGACAGTGTCTGGCCTGGAGAAATCCCGTTCACGCGTGCCAGCTCCTGATAAGTCATACCAAACCGCCGGGCAATCGACCACAGGCTGTCGCCGGGCTGGACCCAATAATAGCTGCCCGCGATCGGAATCACCAGAGTTTGTCCGACCACGAGACGTTCCGGGTTCGGCAGTTCATTTGCTTGAACGATATCCTCATAAGGGATGCTGTATGCTGCAGCAATGCCGTAGATCGTCTGATTGGCCTGGACAACATGAATCTGCATGTTGGTCCCTCCTCACATAAGATAACACTACTACTATCCTATGAAGGGAGAGGATTGGCCTATTCCAGTGTCATGGGAAAATCAGACATGATACCCCCCTCAACGAATATTTTATTTACAAGTTCCTCTGCAAAAAAACGAGAATAATGTTATTATTCATGACATATTATTTTTTTCGGAATCATATCGGGAATATTTATGTTAATTTTAATAACGTTAATCTATCCTGCTGCTTCGTTTGATGAAAGGAGGGGTCGAATGAACAGATGGCTTGGCCGGTCATTAAAGAGAAAGCTATCTTTTATATTAATCCTGGCAATGATCATTCCGATTATATCTTTAGGCTTTTTTTCATACGCTACCGCATCCTCCCTCTCGGAAGAAAAAGCCAAGCTTACAGGCATGAATATTCTGCGCCAGCTCGATACCCAGCTCCAGCTGATGGTTAAGGATGTCGAAAGCATGTCCATTTTCCTGATCGGCGATGAAGATGTACAGCAGTATTTGCGTGCTTCTCGCGGCAATGTCGTACTGCGCACCTCCATCATCGTTTTTCTTACCAACCTGGTCTTCTCCAAAAATTACATCGCCAACATCAGCATCATTCCGGACGACAGCAAGGAAGTCATATCTTATTCAGCAAAACAGTTTGCGGGACGCACATTTGTCCTGCCGGAGGACAGCAGGCTCCCCCAAGAAGCTCCACCCGAAAAGCTCTGGTCCATTCCTTCGGGAGAAGAAGGCGCGGCTGCCAGAAGCACGATTACACTGACCCGGCCGATCCGCAGCACCTACACGTACCAACCGCTCGGTTTCCTTGCCATCAGCCTGAACCAGAAAGTCATTTCCCGCTATCTTCATCAATCCGGTATGGAAGGTGATGGATATGTGCTGCTGCTGGATGGAAATCACCGCATCATCGCAGGACAGGAACAGGTATCCGGGGCGAGGGAACTGACCGCACTCTTCCCCGGCATCAATCTGTCGGAGACGGCCTCCGGCTTCCTGAATTATGGGAAGGGCAGTGACCAGAAGACCCTGATGTATTATAAAATGCCCAATACGGATTGGACGCTGCTGGGCGTCATTCCTTTCGCACAGTACAGCAGCGAGAACCAGTACCTGCTCCGTCTGACCGCCCTGGTCATCGCGGCTGCCGCCTTCATCATTGCGGCAATTCTGCTTTTTCTGATCTCCACCATTACGAGACCGCTGCACCGGCTGTCCGTATTTCTGAAGCAGGGCAATCTGGAGGATAAGCTTCCCGTCCCCTCGACGGATGAGGTTGGCCAGCTTATTATCAGCTATAACCGCTTAAGCCGCCGCATCCGGCGCCTGACCGCACAGGTCAAGGAGAATGAGGCCCGCAAAAAGGAAGCTGATTTGCTTGCACTGCAGGCTCAGATCAATCCTCACTTTCTTTACAACACGCTTGCCTCCGTCCATTGGATGGCCTTGATGAACAGGGACAGCAGCATTGCAGTGATGGTGGACTCGCTGAGCAGCTTTCTGCGCTTCAGCCTGAACCAGGGCGAGGAGTTCTGCGAGGTACAGCAGGAAATCGCCCATGTGGAGAGTTATGTACAGATTCAATCCATCCGTTACCCGCAGCAATTTACAGTAGATTTCGAAGTCGATCCCGACTGCAGGCACCAAAAAATGCTCAAGCTGCTGCTGCAGCCCTTGATCGAAAACGCAATCCTGCACGGTGTGCTGCAAACCGGGGAGCATGGCCGCATAAGCATCAAAGTAAGAGCATCAGGCGGAGGGATGGAATTTACTGTTCAGGATAACGGGGCAGGCATGAGCCCTAAGGTACTGAAACAACTTCGTTCTTCTCTATCAATGGGCAGACACCCCCGCTCCGGAAGCGGAAGCTACGGACTGCGCAACGTGCATAGCCGTCTCGCGATGCATTATGCCGAAAATACGGGCCTTCATATCAAAAGCGAGCAAAGCCGCGGCACCCGGATTTCGTTTACCATTCCCTGCATTGGAGGAGATGAAGCATGAAGTTGTTGATTGTGGACGATGAGGTCATCATACGCAACGGGCTAAGCACTGTAATCCCCTGGAAAGAACACGGATTTACATTACTCAAGCCTGCCGCCTCTGCGGAAGAAGCGCTCAACCGCTTCCCGGGCGAGCGGCCCGAGATTGTGTTTACCGACATTCAAATGACCGGCAAAAATGGCCTGGACATGACCGCTGAAATTAAAGAGGCCTATCCGCAGACCGAGATCGTAGTCCTCTCCGTTCATGACCAATTTCAATTTACACAGCAGGCAATTCGCTATGGAGTGGCTGATTATATATTAAAAACGAGCAGTCCTGAGGAAATCATCAACGCCGCCGTAAAAGCGCGCAGCCGTATCCTCAACAGACCCGGGCAAAGTCCCGCCAACAAGACGGAGGGCGATAAACCGCGGCAAATCAGCGTGCTCGAAGACCTGCTGCTGAACGGCCGCGTGCCCGCAAACGGCGAGCTGCACAGGCTGAACAGCCTGCTGCCTGGAATAAAGCAGCTCCTGGACGAGCCCTTGCCGCCCCTGCAGGTGCTGATGATATCGCTGCTCTCCGGTCAGCAAGACAGCCTGACCGATGGCATGGTGTCCTCGGTGGAGCAGCAGTTAAAGAGCCAGCTTCCCTCCGTCTGCCTTCGGAAAGGGCAAAAAATGCTGGCTGTCATTAATCTCCACGGAGCTCAGAATCCTAATGAGCGGCTCCTGGAGACAGCCGAGCACATCGAGCAGGAGGTGGGCTTGTGCCTGTTCATTTCCGCCGGGCCGGTTGTTCAAAGCTTGAACCAGCTCCATTCTTCCTATATCCAGGCCAAGCAGATCCATACTTACCGCTGGTTCGCCCATGACAATAAGCTGGTGGCGTCCGACCAGATACAGGGCCGGAAAGGAATCGATTTGGCCCGCTCCCCGGAAGATGAGGCCCGCTTCATACGAGCGCTCAAGAGCGGGGAACGGGACAGCCTGCGCTTGCTTGCTGAGGAATTATGCACGGCGGTTCGGACCAATCCGCAGGCTACTCCCGAATCCTTTCACGCCTATATCCAGCTGCTGCTGATGACAGGCTACCGCTGGCTGGAGCGATCCGCCCGGGATAGCGGTGTTGAAATGCCGGCTGCCGGGCTGCGGCTGCCGTCACTGGAAACGCTGCTCGCCAATCCCGAGGGAGTGCTTACCCGTCATCTGGAGGAAATGATGGACATTTATCTGACATGGTCTGACAGCACCAACCGGTACATTAAAGAGGCTATCGCTTTTATCCGCGGCAACCTTGTCCACAACATCACGCTGCAGCAAGTCGCCGCCCACATCCATGTTCATCCGAATTATCTGAGCGATTTGTTCAAACGCGAGACTGGAAGAAACTATATTGAGTTTGTTACGGCCGAACGGATGGAAAGAGCGATGACCGCGCTGTCGGGGACCTCCCTGCGCGTGAAGGAAATCGCCAAAAGCGTCGGTTATGAGGACATGAAGTATTTCACCCGGCTTTTTAAACGCCATACCGGACTCACTCCGTCTGAATACCGCAGCAACTGCTGAAATTTATCCCCCCTCCCCTTAACTCTCCCCCCTTACCTGCAGGTGGGAGTTTTTTATATTATAGGAGAAACATTTACGGATGGAGGTAAGAAAACATGACAAAAACGTTCAAAGCTCTTATTGCTGTACTTACACTGTGTCTGGTCGTGGCCGGTTGCGGGGGCAGCGGCGGCAGTGACACAGGTACTGCTGGAAATACCGGTAGCGGCGGCAGCGGTGAAAAAATCACGCTTTCCATCTGGCACAACTATTCCGGTGACGATCTTCGTGCGCAAACGATGCGCCGGCTGATCGACGAATTTCAGCAGGAGCATCCAGATGTGACGGTGGATTCGCAGCCTATCCCTACCGATGCTTACCGTCAACGGATTCAAACGGTGGCAGCCGCCAAGGAAATGCCGGATCTCTTCCTTACCTATGCAGGCAGCTTCACGGATGAGTTCCAGAAGGCCAGCCTGATTCAGCCGATCACCGATGTACTGGAAGAGCACAAAGATTGGGCTGACGGATTCCTGCCTGGTGCTACCGATATCTACACCTACGATGGCGAAACTTATTCCGTACCTGTCGCCATGTCGGCAACCTCCTTCCTCTTCTATAACAAAGAACTTTTCGAACAAAACGGCGTTGCAGCCCCTACTACCTGGGAAGAACTGCTGGCAGCCATTGAAAAATTCAAAGCAGCAGGCATTACGCCAATTGAGCTTGGCAATCAGGCGCCATGGGTAGCTCAATCGACCTTGTTCGGCGTATTGGCAGACCGTGTAACAGGCACTGACTGGTTCATGAAAGCCAAGGATGGCAATGGAGCTGCCTTCACGGATCCGCAGTTCCTGGAGTCTTTAAAATATTTTAAACAGCTGGTTGACACAGGAGCCTTCCCGGAAGGCGCTAACAGCCTGGATAATACGCAGGCTGAGCAGCAGTTCATCCAGGGCAATGCTGCCATGATTATGAACGGCGCTTGGTCCATCAGCAACTGGGCCGCTGCCGCCTCCGAGGAGCAAATGAACAAGGTGGGCATTACGCTATTCCCGGCCATGCCGAACGGTCTCGGCGAGGCCAACACCATTACCGGCGGTCCGGGCGGCGGCTTTGTGCTTAACGCCAATCTCGAAGGAGAAAAGCTGAAGCTGGCAAAGGAGCTGTTCTACAAGCTGAGCAATGCGGATGCGCAAAAGGCGATCGCGGAAAGCGATTCCATGGTTATGTATAATGTGGAAATCGATGAATCCAAAGTTACTCCTTTGTTCTATGAAGCGTTCAATCTGGTCAAAACGCTCCAATTCAGCCCTGTATATGATCTGTATCTGTCCGCTGCCGGCGGTGAGGCCGTCAACAACGGGCTGCAGGAAATTATGCTGGGTGGAGAACCCGCCTCTGTGGCGGAGAAGCTGCAAACCACTCAAGAAGCCGCTACAGGCAAGTAACCTTTTTTTGAAAATACAAAAAAATCGGTCCGCACCCCTCCGGGTGCGGCTTGCACTTGACCGGCCAAATACCGCACATTGGGTAAAACAGAAAAAGGAGGAGGAGGTTATGAGCACTGCCGCCGCGCGTTTAAGAGGCTTTCTTTTATTATGTCTGGTGCCTTCCATTATTCTCTATGGATTTTTTGTCATCGTCCCTATCATCTGGTCAGCCTACTATGGCTTCTTTGACTGGAGCGGGATCGGTACTGCCAAGTTTGCCGGCTGGTCGAACTACATTGCGGTAATTCAGGACCCGCTGTTCTGGCGCTCGTTCAAGAACAACATTATCATCGTCTGCGCATCGGTGTTCGGCCAGGTTCCAATTGCCCTTGTGCTGTCGCTGCTGCTGCTCCGCAACCGCTGGTTCTACCGTGTCATCCGCTCCGCCGTGTTCATGCCGATGGTGCTGTCCACCGTCGTCATCGGGCTGATCTGGAAGTATATCTACCACCCGCAAATCGGCATTTTGAACCTGCTGCTGAATTCTGTGGGCCTGGAGTCCTGGGCGCAGCCCTGGCTGTCCGATCCGGACATCAATATGTACGCGCTCTCGGTGCCGATCATTTGGGCCAACATCGGTCCTTATCTGATTATTTTTATCGCTGCCATCCAAAATCTGCCCTCCGAGGTAGAGGAGGCCGCACTGCTTGAAGGGGCCACAGGACCGAAGAAGCTGTTCTACATTACGCTGCCGATGATCTGGAATACGATCAAGGTGGCTGTGATTATGTGTATCGCGGGCAGCCTCAAGGCGTTCGACCAGGTATTCGTCATGACCCATGGCGGCCCGGCGCACACGACCGAGCTGCTTGCGACTTATATGTACAACAGCACGTTCGCCGTGTATCGCTATGGCTACGGTTCGGCGATTTCCACATTGATTGTTGTGCTCAGCGCTCTTCTGATCCTGCTCAGCCAGATTCTGATGAACCGAAACAAGCTGAAGGAGAGCTGATGCCTAATGAAACAACAACTTGATCTCACTTCCGGGCTGCCGATTGCCCGGCAAGGGGGCAGCAGGAAGCGGCAACCGGTTTCGCTTTGGATACGAAATGTCCTGCTGGCATTCTATGCGCTATTGACCCTTTATCCATTGTATTGGCTTTTTATCAGCGCCTTTAAGACCAATGAGGAATTTTTCACCCATCCTTTCGCACTGCCGCAGGCACCGTCCTTCGACAATATGATCCGTGCGTGGAAACTGGCGGGCATGGGGCAGGCCATGATCAATTCCGCCGTCGTGACCGTATTGGCTATGCTCCTGACGCTGATCCTCGGGGCGATGTGCGCGTTCGCCCTGTCGCGCTTCAAATTCCGGCTGCAGGGCGCCATCGTGGCTTACTTCCTGTTGGGCATGCTCATCCCGATTCACAGCACACTTGTCCCGCTGTTCATCATGCTGAAAAACATCGGCATGCTCAATACGCATTGGGCGCTGATTCTGCCCTACACAGCCTTCGAGCTTTCTCTCGCCATCTTCCTCATCGCGGCCTATATGACCTCCATTCCGAAAGAGGTTGAAGAAGCCGCGCTGATCGACGGCATGGGCTACTGGGGATTGTTCTTACGCATCATTCTGCCGTTATCCGTGCCCGGCATGGCGACGGTAGCGATCCTCGCTTTCCTCCGTTACTGGAACGAGTTCGCCTTTGCCCTTGTGTTCATCAACTCGCAGGCGCTCAAGACGCTGCCGCTGAGCCTATCCATCTTCTCCGACGGTTTCGGGACAGACTACGGACTCACCATGGCCGCCATGGCAATCGCTGTTGTTCCTACCATCGTGATTTATCTGATTTTCCAGGAGCAGATTATGAAAGGTATGGTTGCGGGAGCAGTGAAGGGGTAACGGGGCCCGCAACAAGACGCTCCGAGAATGAAGCATTCCTCCAATCGCTTCGTTCTCGGAGCCGCCTCGAGCATACCCCTACTTAAAATACTAATCAAAAATCGCCAATCTCCTCCGATTTCAGATTGGCACAAAAGTCGAGAACAGACGCGTTTACCTGTTCTCGACTTTTTGCCCCCAAAACATATATAGATTAATAATAGGAAAATTATTTAATTTATGTAAAGTAAATATCATTTCTCTCGCCGAACAGATATGAATTTATCTGGGCATTTTCCCTGCCCATTAGCCTCATAGTTTACGCTGATTGCCTATAATTTTTGCAACAACAATGATCATGTGAGGTATATATCTAAAGGAGCGTGGATGCATTCAAGTGTCTATAATTCAAAACCAGCTGGCTTGGCAACGATAAGGATTGCACAAACGATGCTTCCGAGAATAAAATGGGTACTAGATGGAAAGGGGCGTTTTTATGGAGAGCCTGCTGAGCACGATAGTCTTTATTCTTCCTGGATTTATGTTATATCTCTGGATTCAACTTATCGGAGTAAATCCTGTCGCCAAACATACAACAGCTGAATTTGCTGCTATTGCAGCACTCGCCTGGATACCTGTTATTATTACAACTGTATGGATAATGTCATTCTTCAAAGAAGCCATTTGGACATTAGATGGATTACTTAAAGCTTCAGGGAGCTTAATATTTATTGGACAGTTTTTTGGAATCAGTTTAGCAACAAGTTTCCTAATAGCCTGTATATATGCATGGGTTTTTTATCCAACTCAACGCTTCCTCGTCAATTTAATACGCCTGTCTGTCGGAAAGGCAGGGCTTTCAAAATCTGCATCAGTTTGGGAAGAAATATTTCTGGGGAGTGAAAAACAAGTTGTAGGTATAGCAAAAATCGGTTCAATTACTCCTGACATAATTGGAGCCGTAGAGAAGGTGGCTAGGCCCTTCGAGACCAAAATAGCATTTGGACTTCTTTATATTGAACATTGTAAAATGATAGTGGAAAAATATGAAGTTCCTATTTCGCAAGTATTTACTGATATTGATTCAGGAGTTCATGTTATTATTTATGATATTGAAGAGTATGAAAAAGCTGATCAGAAATTCAGGGAATCAGAAGAGTCCACCACCGAAGAATCCACCGATTCCCATGAAGTTTCTATTTCTTAATTGGCGGAGCTGCGACAGTAGGCTTGTCTGCAGACCTTGTTTCACTTGCCCTGGGCGGCGGAGAAACTGTTTTCTTTGTTACGGAGTTATCTGTTTTTTTAAGACTCATTTTATGCCCTCCCTTCTGTCTGATTATAGGATAAAATGCCATAATTGGACAAAGATATTTTTCTTTTGTTTATAGCTATCCCAATCTTAAGATCTTTTTTTACCCCTTACTGTTCAAGTCGAAATAAATGTGATTAACCACCTTACTGACCTTCGGAGAGTAAGGTTATTTTTTCGTTTATTGAACTGGTACTAAAATTTCATTAACTGCACGCATTTGTACTGGCTGTAATTGTCTATATTCATTAAGAATATCTTGATATAAGCTCCCTTCATAGCGAGGGGCTGATATAGTCGCAATAACAGCATAATCCATCCTTTCGTTTCCACCGTTACGCCCCATTCCATGAAGAACTAAAAATGGATTTTCCAGAGATGTTGCCCGCATTCTATCCCATCTTTGGACGACAGTGTCCCATTTTAATTCACCGCGTCGTGCCAGTTCTGTTTGATAACTATGTGGGCTTTTCGATACGGGAAGTGTACTTTTTTGAAAACCCTTTTCGAGAAGGTTTTGAATTTCATCTTCATCATCATGTACATGCCTAGTAAAACTCTTTTTATTAAGAGTATATCGATACTTTTTATCATGCGGATAGAAAGTATCTTCTATAGCTGATTCGGTATAGTCCTCAATGTGAAGCGGATTTGCTTTAGATAAGACGGCTATTGTGTATTTTATCTCAACCATCCCTGCGTCTCTAGCGTTTATGGGATAAGGAATTGGAAGTTTTGCATAATTTGTTGGGAGGATGGAGCTACTATAAACAATAGTTACATGTTTATCAGAACAATTTATAATCTGATCCACCGTTTGATCAATATATCCATAACCCAATTCATCGCAGACTCCCTTAGGATTATTAGCTGAATGAATCAATAACGCCCGGGCAACCAATGGATCGAATCTATCACATCGCCCTAAAATTTCTCCCGCCATTCCAGAAATTATTGGAGTTGAAAAGCTTGTTCCCATACTTAAATGCTTCTGTCCATGAGTAGTAGAAATAAGATGAATTGGTCTGTTTTCATCGCCACCAAAACCAACAATATCCGGTTTCACCTTACACCCTTCTCTCCCTTGTCCAACTGAACTATATAAGGCTCTAATCACTTCTCCACTAGAAAAATCATAAGCATACGCGCCTACACCAAGCCCGTTTACGATATCGGCAGGTGCTTGAATGCGATTAAAGGGCTTCTCTAAATCACCGTCATTTCCAACCGCAACAACAAATAGTTTTCTATAGTTCCATGCTAAGTCATCAAGTACATATGTAAACCTAGATATATCATCATCAAGGATTGCTCCATTTGGACCAAAAGATAGATTATAAACATCAATGTCATGCCTAGAAGGTACAATATTTTCGATTATATCGATTGCTTCATAGAGCTCATAGTCATTTGGGTCTTTTAAGGGGAGAACCCGAAAACTTTCAACCGAAACAAGTGGTTGAGGTACCTGGGTACCTTTCCCGTAAGCATTCAGTGGACCGTAAAGAATACATCCGGCCACAGCCGTCCCATGTGCTATTCCATCAACAGAGGGCTCTGTATCTAATACATTATTATCGTTAATATGATTCATTAGTAAAGGATTAGTCGTGTCCACACCACCATCAAACATTCCCACTTTTATAGATGAACGTACATTTCCCATCGGAGGCTCTGGCGCATTCGGTTCAATTCTAATTGTTCTCATTTCGGGAAAAGAACTTATTCTTATTGGATGAGCAGTCCTTAAAGGATTAAAATCATTTATGGCTTCTAAAGCTTTTCTATTAAGGTTACCACTGATAAACGTTGGGCCATTAATGTAGTTTTTAATTCTTAACGATTCTAATGGGACACCATTATCAGTAAGTATTTTTTTGAATTTTTCAATTGCAATTTCCGTTTCTTTTTCAAAAGGATGTAGTACCATTTCTACCTTACCTTGCTCCCAATCATCTTCAAACCCAACAATGACTTCATCTGGAGAAAGCAAGGAAATGTCTTCTATTTTTTGGATATCCTTCTTAAAAGCTTCTTTTATTGAAACCTCACTTTGATCTAAGAATTCTTCTAATCTGATGAGGTTGGCAGGGGTGGCCCGCACAAAGTGCATCTTGCTGTAACTAACTTCTTTCTGTTCTTTTTCATCAGAATAGACCCAACGGCGAGAACCAATGTTTTCAACATTTATATCTTTAAATAGTGTGTTAGGGGTGTAAGACTTTGCAAGGAACTTATGGTTTAACCTAAATGTAACAACAACCTCCTCTAATCTTTTTTCAGGAGGGATCCTGTCAATAGTGTTCCTTAGATTTGAAACTTGTTGCTTAACTCGTTGTCTAGCCTCTGCAAAAGTTCTTGGATAGTTAACTTCGCCACCACCTGATCCAGGTCTAACCGGCTCTATAAGATTCTCACCATAACCTAAAATGGGCAAAAAACGTTGGTTATCGCCAGACATATTATTCCTCCTTGTTTGTATTTAAATGATGGCTAAGGGTAGAAGGGCTTATTCCAAGCCACTTAGCTATAGTCTTTTGTGTAACTTTTTTGCCAAGTAGTTCTTTTGCTGTTTTTGCAAATAAGCTGTTGAACTTATTATCTTCTGATACGTATTTTAGTTGATATATAACAGCCTCTATTGGTTCGATATCATCAACGATTATTTGCCTTATGATCCTTTCGGACAATTGAGAAATATCTGCAGCACTTCGCCCTTCCGTTACTTTGGCAAGAACTTTTAAAAAGTTATCATCCATTGTGTTTAAATAAGATCCTAAATAGTAAGACCATAGTGTCGTTCGCCCAACGAAATCAGGAAGACCTATTTCCATTGCTCTATCAAATCTCCTCCATATAGCTTTGTCCAACATGTCCGCGTGATTAGTAGCAGCCACAACTATGGATTGACTTGGCCAGTTCTCGAGCTCCTTAAGAAGGACATTAACAATTCTTTTTAACTCACCTAAATCAGAGGGATCATCTCTTCGTTTGGCTATAGCATCAAACTCATCCAGAAAAAGAATTGATGGAATGTTTTGAGCATATTCAATAACTTTTTTTAAATTTTGCCCCGTCTTCCCTAAATAGCTTGAGATCGAAGATGCCAAGTCCAATGTTATTAAGGGCAGATTTAGCTTATAAGAAAGTAAGGAAGTTAAGTAGGTTTTCCCCACCCCTGGCGGTCCATATAAAAGGAGACTTGTCGGTGGCTTTACTCCTGCAGCAAGCAATTTCTCAGATAATGTACGCTCTCGAATGAATCGATGAACAAGCTCTTCGTTTTCTTCATTTAACACAATTCTTGGTTCTACAAGAACGGGCTCATCGATTCTTGCTAAAGACATGAAAGTATCGCGATCTGTCGGAGGAGGATCAATGCCTATAGACCTTGTTACTGATGCACCTACACCATGATAAGAAATTGCCTTTGCAATTTCTTCTGCTATTGCAGGTTCCTCTTTCTTAAGTCTTCGTACTATTGTGAGTGCACAGGCTTCAACTGTTCGCATGTCGTTTTCAAAGGAGGCTCGTATCAACTGCGGGATCATGCTAAGGATAGCCTTCATAAATTTCAACACCTCAATTATTTATGTATTTATCGAATAATGAAATTATAGATATTTAAAGGATACTAGTCAATCCGAATTCGATATAATTTATTTTTTATCATTTTATCGAATTTTATAAATTATTATTTTTGTTTTTTTAATTTATGTTTACGGGGGAAATGTTCGTACGAATGAATTTTATATCCTATATTTGGTATATACCAAATAATGCATATTTCCCTCTTGTATTTGGAGATAAGTTCCAAGGAGATCATTGGGATAAGGGAACATTTTTGCATTGGTGTATATTATAATAAATAGAAAAAAAGAAAATTATCTATAAAAATAACCTGCCCTTGGAACTCATCTCCCGTGGCAGGTTATTTGCTATTATTTTCACGCCGCCGTCGATTGTCTCACAATAATTCCGGCTTAAATTTAAGATCGCTGACCCGCTTGGAGCCGTTGATTTCGCGCAGCAGCATATTCACAGCCGCAAGTCCAACCCGGTCGGGCGGCTGCTTCCCATTGCGACAGGCGCAGCTTGAAAGCATTGGGTTGAAATCAGATTCAGCTCTCTCCCGGATAACGAAGTCCCCACTGGCTGCGGCACGTATCCAGCAGTCTCATAATGCCCAGCGATTCCTCCAGTGTAATCGTTGGGCTCTCGGTAAGGCCTTCGCTCAGGCAGCGGCCTACCTCCTCCGCCTCAAAGGCATAGCCAGTCGAAGCCCTGTCATCCTGGAAGGTTTCCGTCTCTTGGCCGCCGACATGCAGCTCCGCCGTTTTGGAATTCAAGAAGGACGGAATACGAATATAACCCTCGGTTCCATGGATATAAGCGTCATTGGTCAGGCCAAGACGCACCGCTCCGTTCAGCATCGCCGTCCGGCCACCGCTGTAAGACAGCATGATCGAGAACTCCTCATCGACACCCGTCTCGCCAATATGAGCCTTACTGTAAATGTCCTCCGGCTGATAACCAAAGATCATGGAAGCGAAGGATACCGGGTAAATTCCCGCATCCAGCAATGCTCCGCCGCCAAGTTCAAGGTTCAGCAGTCTGCCCTCCGGATTCCAGCCGGATCGGAAACCGAACTCGGCTTTCAGCAGGCGCACCTCACCAATCTTGCCGGCATCCAGCCATTCCCGTACCTTGCGGATCGTCGGCAGGTAGCGGGTCCACATGGCCTCCATCAGGAACAGATTTTTTTCCCTGGCAAGCTTGATCATTTCCTCCAGCTCACCGCTATTAATCGTAAAAGGCTTTTCACACAGCACCGCTTTACCCGCATTCAGAGCGTCCAGCACATTTTCCTTGTGAAAAGGATGAGGTGTTCCGATATATACGGCATCCACTTCAGGATCGCTTAACAATTCCTCATAGCTGCCATAGGCTTGGGGAATTTGATACTTCTCCGCAAATTCGCTGGCGCTTTCTAATGACCTGGAGCCGACTGCATACAGCTCCCCATTCGCCACATGAGCAAAATCATCCGCAAATTTGCCGGCAATCCAGCCGGTGCTGATAATGCCCCATTTCACTTTTTCCCCATCATTCTGTCCCATCTCTCCGCCTCCTCAAAGTGATGATCTTACACTCACTACAAGTTATCCATAAAAGATATGTAATCGATTTCTTTTTCATTTTAGCAAAACTGCGTGCACAAAAAAAGGTGATGCCTTAACCTTAAGGCATCACCTTTCTTCATCAGTCTGCTTTATCATACGTGCATCAATCCGCCTCAACATACTTCCATTCATCTTCAGGCATGTAATATTCATCTGACGAGAAGCGCTGCTCCTTGAATGGATCGGCCGTATTATGAAAGCCATTGCGCTCCCAGAACCCAGGTCGGTCTTCCTGCATGAATTCGATCCCGCGAATCCATTTGGCGCTTTTCCAGAAATAAAATGCAGGCACAACCAGACGCAGCGGCCAGCCATGCTTGGCGGTCAGCGGCTTGCCGTCATAGTTCCAGGCCAGCAGCACGTCGTCCTTCATCAGATCCGCGAGCTTCAGATTGGTTTCATAATCCGGATCGGCATGAATCATGACGTACTTGGCTTCAGGTTTTACCTTAATTTCCTTCATCAAATCCGTGAAGCGCACACCCTCCCAAGGGGTGTCGAACTTGGACCAGCGGGTTACACAATGAATGTCGCTGACCGTCCGCGTTATAGGCAGCACCTGCAGCTCATCAAAAGTAAACGTCCGCTCCTCCTCCACCTCCCCGAAAATGCGCAAATCCCATGCGGCCAAATCATATTCAGGCACCGCTCCTTCATGCAGAATGGGAAAGCTCTCGGTGAGCGTCTGTCCGGGAGGCAAGCGGCGCGCCTTCTCCGCATCCAGCTCAGGACGCTCCGGCACCCGGGCCGCCTTGAGGCGGTCTGCTTTGTTCTGCATCTGTTTCTCCCCCTATTACGGAATTTTCGGAGCTTGGGCCGCTCCAGTCGTACTTTTATCTATATAAAACTATACCCTAATTGTCAACCTGTCAGTCTCTAAAACTTGAATGTTAATAATCCCGGAATGCATTACCGCTTCAACAGGCTTCCATACTCCTTCGGAATATAGTATACTCATAAAAAAATAAGAACAAACGTTCTGTATAGAGGAGGTAAAGCTTTATGGCCAGCACGGAAGGCATCGACCCGCAGTGGCTGTACGTGGATCTGGGAAGCACACGCAGCATCAACAAGGTCGTTCTGAACTGGGAAGCTGCCTATGCTGCCAGCTACCAAATCCAGGTATCGACGGACAGCGGAAATCCTGTCAATTGGACGACAGTGTATTCCACGACCAGCGGACAAGGCGGCACGGAGACGATTAACTTTCAGGCGTCCAATGCCCACTATGTCCGGATGCTGGGCACAGCCAGAGGCACGCCGTACGGATATTCCCTGTATGAATTCGGCGTATATGGGCCAAGCTGATATAACATCCAGATCATTGACTTCCTCGTTAATGAACCCCGTAAGCAGCAACTTTTGCCGCTTCGGGGTTCATTTTTTGCATTATGAAGACCTGCTGCCAAACATTCCATACAGCGATTGTAGGAATGCTTCGTTCTCGGAGCGTCTTACAACAGTCTAAAAGGAGGTCAAAGGTAAGGCTCCCCCTGTTTCAAAGCAGGCTGCATTATGGCAAGGCTTTCCCTCTTGCACTGACGTACAGGGTGTACCATTCTTCCCGGGTCATCAGCTCTGCCTGACGCTCCGCATCCTGGCAAGCAGTTATACGTTCCGGATTCGCCGTGCCGATGACAGGCTGGATCAAGGCCGGATGCTTCATCAGCCAGGCAAGCACAATCGCCTCCCGCGTCGTACCCTTTTCCTCGGCTAAACGCTTGACCAACTCTGCCGTCCGCACGATATGCTCAGGCTCATCCGGCAGCGCTCTGCCGGAGAAGCGCCCCTGCGCAAGCGGTCCCCAGGCCTGAATCTGGACATCCTTCGTGCGGCAAAATTCCATTAAGCCTTCTGCAAACCGCACAGCCGTGCCGGCCTGCTGGTTGACATGCACCGTTTCGTCAAGGAAGTGCAGATGCGCCAGGCTCATCTCCAGCTGATTCACGACCAGCGGCATGGACAGACTGCGCTCCAGAAACTGAATCTGTCCCACGCTCATATTGGAAACACCAAAATGGCGGACTTTACCGGATTCCTTCAGTTTTGTGAAGGCAACCGCCACCTCCTCGGGTTCCACCAGCGGATCAGGGCGATGCAGCAGCAGTACGTCCAGATAGTCGGTACCCAGTCGTTTGAGGGACCCTTCTACCGATTCAAGAATATGCGAGTAGGAGAAATCAAACATGCCCGGCAGATCCCCCTCTGCCAGGCGGATGCCACACTTGGATTGTATTACAATCTGCTCCCGCAGCCCTGGCTGCGCTTTCAGAACCTTCCCGAACGTTTCCTCTGCCTTGCCCCTGGTATAGATATTGGCGTGGTCGAACATCGTAATGCCGATGGAGCGCGCGGCTTCCACCGCTTTTTCAGCTTCCTTTATATGCTCTTGCGTGATAGGCTCACTATTCCAGCCGCCGCCAAACGGCATGCATCCCAGTACAAGGCGGCTGTCCGAAATCCCCCGCTTCTCAATTGGCATGATTCTCATAGTGCATCTGTTCCTCCTCCGATTGGGATAAGTATAGAATGGATTCACGATCCATTCTATCTTACACCCAACCAGAGCAGGCTGTCATGAATTAATTAAAACGTTTACATCGGGAATATTCAGCCAAAAATCCCCATGCTTATGTATCGCTCGCCAGTATCAGGAGCGATGCACAGCACCCGTTTACCCTTGCCGAGACGCCGCGCTTCCTGCAGAGCCGTCCATACGGCAGCACCGCCGGAGGGACCGATCAAAATCCCTTCCCTGGCAGCCAGCTCCCGCACAGTCGCAAGCGCATCCTCATCCGCAACCTGGACAATTTCATCATAAACCCCGGTGTTCAGGATGGCGGGAATAAAGCCGGGACTTGTCCCCACCAGCTTGTGAGGGCCAGGCTTTCCTCCGGACAACACCGGCGAGCCCTGCGGCTCGACCACCACGATCCGGATCTCCGGCAGATGTTCACGCAGCGCCTCGCCGGTGCCTGTGATTGTGCCTCCTGTGCCGGATGAGGCCACGAATACATCCAGCCTTCCCTCCATCTGCTCCAATATTTCAAGGGCGGTCGTGGTACGATGAATATCGGGATTGGCCGGATTTTCGAACTGCTGCGGAATGAAGCTGCCTTCAATTTCCGCACCCAGCTCCTGTGCTTTGCGGATTGCGCCGGGCATGCGTTCCTCCGCCGGAGTCAGCACCACCTCGGCTCCATAGGCCTTCAAGATGTTGATCCGTTCTTTTGTCATATTGGACGGCATGACCAGGATCGCCCGGTAACCCTTGGCGGCGGCGTTCATGGCGAGCCCGATTCCCGTATTGCCGCTTGTCGGTTCAATGATCGTTCCGCCAGGGAGAAGGAGCCCGTCCTTCTCCGCCTGAACGATCAAATTATAAGCCGCCCGGTCTTTCACGCTGCCGCTCGGATTAAACATTTCCAGCTTGACGTAGACTTCGGCATCTTCAGGGCCTGTCAGCCTGCCCAACCGAACGCAGGGAGTGTCCCCGATTAATTCAGTAATATGATGAACCACTTTGGCTGTCATTTGATCCCCCGCTCCCCTTCACCGATCAGGTCCAGAAAAGCCGCAGGCAGCCTGAACTGTCGGTTGTTGACGAGAATACTGCCGAATTCATCTTCCATCTGCAGCGCGTTATTCTCCTTGATCTCTTTGATATCAGTATGGAGGCGTTCCATTTTGCGGTCCAGTTCATCTGCGGCGTCTGCGGCATCCTTCAGCTCCTGCAGGAGATGCTCCGGAACGGACTGATTGTATTTGTAAAAGATTTTGTGCTCAAGACTGGCCCAGAAATCCATCGCTATGGTCCGGATTTGAATTTCTACGCACACCCGTTCCTGGCGGTCCGACATAAACACCGGAACCTCCACCAGCATATGCAGACTTTTATACCCGTTTGGCTTGGGGTAGCGGATGTAATCCTTGATTTCCAGAATCGTGAGATCATCCTGATTTTCAAGCATGCTCTTGACCCTGTAAATGTCCGAAATGAAAGAGCAGGTAATGCGGAGACCGGCAATGTCCTTAATGTTCTTTTTGATATCATGAAGCGATAAGCCGCTGTTTTTCCGGTATATTTTTTTCATAATGCTTTCCGGGGACTTCAATCTGGATTTGGTATGCTCAATCGGACTGTAATCATGCAGGGATTGAAACTCTTCCTTAAGAATTTCCACTTTGGTTTCAATTTCATCGAGCGCAAATTTGTACATCATCAGAAAACGTGTTAACTCGGTTTTAATCTTTTTGAACTGTTCTATCTGTGCTTGTTCACCCATACGGAATCTCCTTTGCTTGTAAAGCGCGTGCCATGGTGCCGGATAGCTGTACAAAAATCTTATCCGTGCTAATTAGGCGGCAAACGATTATGTAATTATCATATCATTGATTGGCCCAGCTTTCGAATTTCAGCCTGCATGCAGTCCAACCGCCACAGGTTCTTCAAATTTTTACGTTTCCTTTATCCACGACGGGCTGTCAAATGCTATACTAAACAGAAACCAACAGATACATACAAAAAAAGGATAGGAGAATGACTCTTCCATGAATACCAGACCTCAAAATGTAAAGGGAAAAGAGCGCTTTCCCTTCTCTTTGCTGTGCCTGACGCTTGGGGCCTTCGCCATCGGAATGACTGAATTTGTCATTATGGGTCTGCTCCCCAATGTGGCCCAGGATTTAGGGGTGACGATTCCCCAAGCCGGGCAGCTGATCACCAGTTATGCCATCGGCGTTGCTATCGGCGCGCCTGTTCTGACGATCCTCACCCATAAAGTGCCGCAGAAAAAGCTGTTATGTCTGCTGATGATCATTTTTATTGTTGGCAATGCCTTGTCTGTCATCGCGCCCAATTACGGCTTTCTGATTGCTGCGCGTATAGGAACGGCCTTTGCTCACGGCACTTTTCTCGGTGTCGGTTCTCTGATGGCCGCCCGCCTTGTCCGTCCAGAGAAACGGGCCGGGGCAGTGTCAATGGTTTTGTCCGGCCTGACCGTCGCCAACATAATCGGCGTCCCTTTTGGCACATTCATCGGACAGCAGTTAGGGTGGCGTGCATCTTTCGCTGCTATCGTTATTATGGGGTTAATCTCCCTTGTGGGGATTATACGCTTTATCCCGGTCATGCGACAGGATCAGCACACAAGTATTGCCCAGGAAATCCGAAGCCTTGTGAATCCGCAGGTGCTGCTGATGCTGCTGACGGGGGCATTTGCCTGTGCCAGCCTGTTTGCGGTCTTTACCTACATTACACCACTGCTGATGGACATCAGCGGTTTTGCCGAAGCAAGCATCACGTGGATTCTGGTCTTGTTCGGCATCGGAGTAACCATTGGGAATATCGTTGGCGGACGACTGGCCGATTGGAAGCTGATGCCGTCCCTGATCGTCAACTTTGGCGTACTGGCCGTTATTCTGGCTGTGTTGACCTTTGCTCTCCAGAGCAAAGCCCTGGCGATCATCACCGTCTTTATTTGGGGAGTCGCCGCGTTTGGCATGATGCCTGGACTGCAGGTTCGCATCATGAACCTGGCGTCCGAGGCTCCTTTGCTCGCTACGACCAGCACCCACTCCGTGCTGAACCTCGGCAACGCCAGCGGCGCTTTTTTCGGTGGTGTGGTCATCACGTACATGGGACTGCACAACCTGCCCTGGGTATCCGCGGTCATTGCCCTGGCCGGAATGGCGGGAGCGATTGGCAGCCTAGCACTTGAACGCCGCCTGAATTCTGCGGGCAAGCCGCAGGTGAAGCTGGGCAGCTCTGCGTAATAAAATTTTACACACTACAAGGACTTCCAAGAAGGCTTGGAGCCGACTAAGCACACGTTTAAACCTCACCTCCCATGGATATCCTTAGATTTGACATCAAGGTAATCTACAGGAGGTACTTCATCTATGCCACAGTGGGCTCTAGTCATTTTGCATACGCTTGTTGCCATTGTTGTACTGTTCGTAATGACCAAGCTGCTCGGGAAAAGGCAGGTGTCGCAGCTCTCTCTGTTCGAATACATCACCGGGATTACGATTGGCAGCCTTGCCGCATACATTCCGCTTGAAAGCCGTGAAACCTGGTATCTTGGCGTCATCTCGCTCGTTGTATGGAGTCTCGTCTCTCTGGTCATCGAATATGTTCAAATCAAAAGTAAAAAGTTCAGAGATACCGTAGATGGAACCGGAACCGTTCTGATAAAAGATGGAAAGGTACTGGAGGATCATCTTAGAAAAGAACGCGTTACTATGGATGAGCTTATGAGCCAGTTGCGCAGAAAGGGCGCCTTCAAAGTGGCAGATGTGGAGTTTGCCGTCATGGAAAACAGCGGCGAAATCAACATTTTGCTGACCAAGGAGAATCAGCCGCTTACTCCGAAAATGATCGGGCTTGCCCTGGCTCCCGAAAAGGAGCCGCAAAGCATCGTAGTGGACGGTGAGATCCAGGAGCGGGAACTATCCGAAGCGAGCAAGGACAAGAAATGGCTGCAATCCGAACTGGGCAAACGTGGAGTAGAGCTAAGCGATGTGTTTCTCGCACAGGTGGAATCGAATGGCCGCCTGCACCTTGACTTGTATGATGACAAACTGCAGTCCGGCCAGCCTGCTCAATCCAATTCACTGCTGGTCGCCCTTGAGTCATGTCAGGAGGAGTATAAAAAGCAGGCTGCAAATGCCGAGGATCAGCGCGGCAAACAGATCTATGAAGAAGGTTATGCCCAAATGACAAGGCTCATCAAGGAGACCCGGAATAAGTTAAACGCCAGGAGTTAAAAAAAGTCTGCCCCGTCAAAAACCGGCTTTTCCTCACATCGCGGTATCCGCCTACATAGGATGTTAGCAAAACATCTGCACACTAACGGATCGGGGGCAGAACATACAGATGGCAAGATTCTCATTTGAAACGTCCTTGCGCAGCGCAATCGTCGCGGCGGCGCAAGCGTTAAACCGCAGCGGCGCCTCTTTCTCCACCTTTGAGCGCGCTTACTGTAACGAACGATACTGGATACGCACTCCCCAAGGCGGATTTCAGATCAGACCGGAGATTACCCCTGCTGAAGGGATACGCAACCTATTTATAGAAGGCAGGAAATACGGGTTCGAGTGCGCCACCGCCATGGTCATAGTCCTCTATAAAGCCGTGCTGGATTCCATCGATGAGAGCGAGTTTAACCGCTTGTTCGCCGACATGCTGCTCTATGACTGGCATTATGACAGCGATTTGCAGCTTATTGAATCCCAAGGCAGCAGCCAGGCGGTTCCAGGCGATATCATGTATTTCAAAAATCCCGAAGTATCACCCCGGACGCCTGAATGGAAGGGCGAAAACGTCGTCAAGCTTGATGAGTACTCCTATTACGGGCATGGTATAGGCATCCGCACTGCGGAACATATTATTCGCACACTGAACAGCCGTCGCTGGCCTGGCAGCATCGTTTCGGCTTATTTGACGGATCAGATCATTCACCCGGATTTCAATTACTTATCCGGTTTCGCCCCGGGTAACAACCTGAATGTGGAGATAGCGCCGTTGCAGACCGAAACAAACGAAAGAGCGGTGCTCGCTGCTGTCGGCAGACGCCAATATATTCGGTACTGAGTGAAGAAGGGATGCGGTTCTTCTTCACATTGGGCACACGCTCAAATGATCTTATCCCTTCGTCAACTCCCGATGAAGGAGCGACAGTATGCCCCGCAGCTCGCCGACCGGAACCTGCCCCGGAGCGGACGAACGGCCAGCCGAGCCAAAGGTAACGGACGAACCGAATAGCTCGCCAGCCAGACGGCTGATCATCCCTCGGCCTGTCATGGACATCGTAATGAGCGGACGATCGGCATGCTGCTCCCGCATGACGCGCGTAGCCTCCAGCAGTGTGAGGACATCCGCCGTGCTTCCCGGCATGACTGCCATTTTCACGATATCCGCGCCCAGTTCCTGCGCTCTGCGCAGTCTGGATACGATCTCCTCTGCCGGAGGGGTTTTGTCAAAATCATGATTGGACAAAATGACCTTCACCCCGGACGCATGAGCCGCCTCAACCAGTTCGGGCACGTGCTGCTCCTTGTTGAACCATTCCACATCGATCAAGTCTGCCTGCCCCGTAGCCGCGGCTGCTTCATTCAAAGCCACATAGTCAGCAGGAGCAATAGACCGCTGCCCTCCCTCATCGGTGGTCCGGAAAGTAAACAGCAGCGGAATATCCCCGAGCTTGGCGCGCAACTCATTCAGCGCTTTCTTCACCATTTCCAGATCATCCGCATGCTCGTAAAAATCGACACGCCACTCCACGATATCAAGATCAAGCGTGCGCAACTGCTCCGCTTCCTCGATCAGCCTGGACAGAGTCTCCCCCATGATCGGCACGCATATCTTGGGTTCGCCTTCCCCGATGACAACGTTTTTTACCTGGACTGTTTTGTACATGCTCTCCGCCCCTTGCTGCTCCACATTTTCCCTATTATATCCCTATGCCTCGTCGGCTGCAAAGCGGAGCCCAATCTGCTGTCTCGCTTCCTCCATGACCTCGGCCACCGCCAGCGAGCTGGCATGGGAATTGATCTTGCTGTCCCGGTCACCACACTTGATCATTTCGATGAACTCCAGAGCTTCATAATACATCGGCTCATGAATTTGCGGTTTGGTCAGGTCTTCCACATTGCCGTCCCGGTAATGAATTTTCACATCATACGGTTGGTTGATCTTGTCAATGACCATCGTCCCGAGCTCACCCTGGATTTCCGCAGGAAGATAGGAGTTGGAGATTTTGGAGTGCATCACCACACCCTCCATATCCGGGTAGCGCATGACCAGACTTCCTTCCCCGTCCACACCGGAAGCCAGCATGACACCGGTAGCCTTCACCAAGTCAGGCTTTCCGAACAGTGTGACCATTGGATAAAGACAGTAAATGCCCAGGTCCATCAATGAACCGTTGGAAAATTGAGGATTGAACGCATTCAGCAGTTTTCCTTCTTTATAAGCATCGTAACGGGAGGAATACTGACAGTAACCTGCAAAATAGCGGCGAATCGGGCCAAGCTTGAATAGATTTTCCTGTATCACTTTAAAGTTCGGCATGAGTGTGGATTTGAGAGCTTCCATCAGCACCACATTGTTCTTCTCCGCTGTGGCGATCATCTCCCGCACCTCGCGCGCATTCGAAGCCATCGGCTTCTCGCACAGAACATGCTTGCCATGATTCATGCACAGGATCGCCTGCTCCGCATGAAGCGAATTCGGGCTTGCAATATAAACAGCATCAATGCTGCCTTTTTCAAGCATTTCCTGCAAATCCGTGAATACCTCAGGCTGATTGTATTGGGCAGCAAAATCTCTGCCTTTCTCTTCAGTGCGAGAATACACAGCGGTCAAAGCGAACTGCTCGGTTTCAAGCGCCCCCTGAATGAAGCGCTCCGTAATCCAGTTAGTTCCGATGATGCCGAATCGTATCAAAACATCTCATTCCTTTCACGAGTAGTTATCATGATGACTATTTTCTCACTTGCGCATGTACCTGTCCATACAAATCCTGTATGTACCATTTCTTTTGCCAGACGATAAATATACATAAACACGTTTCGTCGATGATAAAACGTTGTTTAGAGACGCGGGTGGACGATTATATTCCTTTTAAAGATCGTTTAACGAATAAACAAACCCGGACCGCAACAGTGTGTAGTACAGACTGATTGCAATCCGGGTGCTCTGTGATCACTTTTGATCCACCTATTTTCTCACTTCAACCTTGGCCAGTTTTTCATAATATTGAACCAGGCTGCCGTGGTCGCAGTCTCCAAGGCCATCCACCTTCAATGCCTGCATCATTTCCATGACGCTGGCCGTCAGCGGTAACGGCACACCTACCTCATGGGACGTTTCCAAAACATTGCTTAAATCCTTGATATGCAGATTAATCCGGAAACCGGGATCAAATTTGCGCTCCATGACAAGCGGCGCTTTCGCATCCAATACCGTGCTGCCTGCAAGCCCCCCGCGAATAGCCTGGTATACGAGCTCCGGTTGAACACCGATTTTACTGGCCAAAACAAAAGCCTCCGACATCGCCGCAATATTAATAGCCACAATGATCTGATTCGCAAGCTTCGTTACATTACCCGCGCCGATATCGCCTGTACGAACAACCGAGCCGGCCATGGCCTTCATCACATCATAACATTGATCAAAAATTTCCTGTTTCCCTCCGACCATGACGGAAAGCGTACCTTCAATCGCCTTGGGCTCTCCCCCGCTGACTGGAGCATCAAGCATTTCAATGCCTTTTTCCGCCAGCGCTGCCGCGATCTCTTGACTGGTCAAAGGAGCAATAGAGCTCATGTCGATCACCACCGTGCCCGGCCTTGCTCCTTCGATAATTCCGTCTGTGCCAAGCACAACCTCTTTCACCTGTGGGGAATTGGGCAGCATGGTAATCACGATATCCGTCAGCTCCGCTACACGCTTGGGTGTAGATGCGGCCGAAGCGCCTGCTGCCACCAGCTCTGCCGCCGCTTTATTGGTCTCAAGTACGACCAGTTCATAACCTGCTTTGATCAAATTTTGACTCATCGGTTTACCCATAATTCCCAGCCCAATAAATCCTATCTTCATCAACTTTCCCTCCAAAGGTTCAAAATTGAATATCAGAGCGCACCCATATCTGTTAAAATGTTTTTCAGTTTATCTCGATTCACCTCAGAAGCAGCCGTATTGGGAAGGATTGAAGCACCTACGGGCACACCAATCAGATTCATAGCTTCTTTCGTAACCACAGGAAAGCTGGCCAGATTAAACGCCATCCGGAGTGGCGCCAGCTTAAACTGTGCTTCAAGGGCGCCCTGCAAATCTCCATTTATAAACTTATCATATATTTCTACTACGAGAGCCGGCACGATGTTGGCTGTTGATGCTACACAACCCACAGCTCCATAAACCAAAGAACCTAAAATCATGACATCTCTGCCAGCCATTACTTTAAAGTCTTTGCTTCGGGTCCTGCGTATATATTCTGCAGTCAAGGTCATGTCCCCGCTGCTGTCTTTCACGCCAACCAGATTTGGGATATCAGCTAATCTTTCAATCAGGTTCGCGGAAATATTATTTCCTACACGATCCGGATTGTTATATAGAAGTACAGGAAGAGGTGTTGCTTCCGCTATTTTGCGAAAATGCTGGTACAATTCTTCCTCCGTAGGCGTGAGGAACATAGGCGGCAGGATCGTCAATGCTTGTGCCCCCAGGGCCTCCCCCATTCTTGCCAGTGTCACACATTCTTTCGTCGTAATTGCGCCAATTCCCATGTATATGGGAACTCTGCCGTTGACCTGCTCAATGGTCGTTCGAACGGCTCTTTCCTGCTGCTCACGGTCCAGACCATAAAACTCTCCATTGCTGCCAAGTGATAAAATCCCGTGTACCCCTCCGGCAAGAACATGCTCCACCACACCTCGAAGCCCCTGTTCATCCACAAGTTCATTTTCATCTACCGGTGTCACAATTGGCGGGATAACTCCCCGAATCCAGTTTGTATCCATCTGCACTCTTCCTCTCACGAATTATTTTTCAGGTAACAGGAGCTGGGTTAAATAGTGCCAAATCGTTGTGAATCCCCCAATGATCCGCCCATGTCTTCTTGCGCCCGCTGGCAACATCCAGGATGAAGTGGAATAATTCCCAACCCACGTCTTCTATGGTCGCTTCTCCGGTTGCGATTCGGCCCGCATTCAGATCAATGAGATCATGCCATTGCTCTGCCAAAGAATTTCTGGTAGAAACCTTAATCACAGGAGCTACAGCCAAGCCGTATGGCGTACCTCTGCCCGTAGTGAACACCTGTAAATTGATGCCAGAGGCTAGTTGCAAAGTTCCGCATACAAAGTCACTGGCAGGTGTTGCCGCAAAAATTAAGCCCTTTTCTGCGGCCCTTTCGCCGGGAGATAAAACACCAACAATGGGGCTGGTACCGGATTTAACAATCGACCCGAGCGATTTTTCCACAACATTGGCAAGCCCGCCCTTTTTATTCCCGGGTGAGGGATTGGCGCTCCGGTCTGCTTGCCCCCGCTGTAAATATTCGTCATACCATTGCATTTCGCGAATCAGGGCCCGGCCGACCTCCTCATTGACTGCCCGGGGAGTTAATAAATGAACGGCATCCCTGACTTCCGTTACCTCTGAAAACATGACCGTAGCGCCTGCGCGTACTAATAAATCCGCGGCAAAACCTACTGCCGGATTCGCGGTAACCCCGGAAAAGGCATCACTTCCGCCGCACTGTAAACCGACTACAAGATCGGAAGCGGGACATGTGACACGTTGACGCCGATTCAGCTTATCCAGCCGGGCTTCAGCCATGTCCATAATGGACTTGACCATGGGAATAAATCCGGCGTGCTGCTGTAAGGACACAATCTTGCCCATGTCTCCGTCCGGCACCAATCTTTCGGGAACCAGCTTCTCACACCCTAACCCGACAACCATAAGCTCCCCGCCGAAGTTCGGGTTTTGCGCCAGATTTTGCAGGGTTCGAATCGGAATCACGGCATCCGGAGCGTTAATTGCCACCCCGCAGCCATAGCTATGTGTTAATGCTACGACATCTTCGACATTCGGATATTTGGGCAGAAGCTCTTCTTTGATTTTCTTTACGGCATATTCCAGCACACCGGCAACACATTGCACACTGGTTGTAATCCCCAGTATATTCTTCGTTCCGGCACTGCCATCCTCGTTGCGATATCCCTCAAACGTGTAGCCTTCGAGAGGCGGGAGCAGCTTTGGCACTTGACTGGCGATAGACAGCTCCTCCAAACGGGGCGGGGTCGGCAATTGAACCAGAGACTCCTCGACCCAGCTCCCTTTTGCAATCACTTTTAAAGCGAAGCCAATTATTTCTCCGTAACGAATAATGGGTTCACCTTCACTAATATCATTCAGCGCTACTTTATGCCCCTGGGGAACATTGCTGATCAGTTCGAGACCACAAGGAAATTTCGTCCCTTTAGGCAGCCCGCCCGTATTAACGATGATGGCAATGTTATCTCTTGGATGCACTTTTATATAAAGGGGGGCTTCCCTTTCCGTTTGCTTTAATGTCATGCCGGTTAACTCCTATCGTATGAGTTTCCTGAAAATTAAGAGATTTCCTTTAACTCAAAACGTTTAATCTCTCCAACGATGAGTAAATAACTTGAGTGTTGCAAATTCATTCGAGTAAGGTAGAAAATGGACAGACTTGTAGCGAGATACGATTTTTAGCCTTATGCAGGGTGGTTCAGATCTCGTAAAATGTCGAATAGAGGTTTCTTTTGAAGAGCACTCTCGTACACATATACGAGCATCTGTCCTCGATGTTCGTAGCGAATTCGCCTGACAACATCACCCAGCGTGAG